>NZ_JBEYFS010000026.1:0-69997 GCF_040634475.1 Streptomyces sp. NPDC007095 | reverse complement strand
GCACGTCGCCCAGGTCGCGCTCTTCCGCCAGGACCTGCGCAAGGTCACTCCGGAGGACCAGTCCACCATCCTCCGATTGCTCACAGAGCGTCATGGCGACCTGGTCAACGAGCGGACCCGCACCACCAACCGCCTCCACGCCGTCCTGCGCGACCTGCTGCCCGGCGGAGCCCCCACCGGCCTCTCGGCGGACAAAGCCGCCACGCTAATGAAGGGCATCCGCCCGATCACGGCCACCGACAACTGCCGCCGTGACATAGCCCGTGATCTGCTGGCCCACCTGCGTCGGCTGGACCGGCAGGCCAAGGCGAACGAAGCCCAGATACACGACGCCCTGGCCGCGTCACAGACCGCGCTGACGTCGCTGCCGGGCCTGGGCACCGTGCTCGCCGCGAGGATCCTCGGCCACATCGGCGACATCGATCGCTTCCCGACTGAACACCATTTCGCCAGCTATGTTGGCGCGGCACCGCTGGACGCCTCCAGCGGGAAGAACATCCGGCACCGGCTCAACACCGGCGGAAACCGTGCCCTGAACTCCGCGCTGCACATCATCGCCGTCTGCCAGATCCGCAATCCCGGTCGCGGCCAGGACTACTACCTGCGCAAGATCGCGGAAGGCAAGACGCCCGCAGAGGCCCGCCGGGCCCTGAAACGACGCCTATCCAACGTGGTCTACCGGATCATGAAACAAGACCGTCGCAGCCATCTCACAACCGCAGCTTGACACACAGAGGCGCTATCGGGACACACCCCGCCAGCCCGGCACCGACAACGCACCATCCCCGGCCAACAGCCGACACTGTGAAACCAGGACACTTCGGTTAGAGAAATCATGAGTCAGACCCCAGACCCAGGACAGCACCCACCTATCCTCCCGCCCGTCACAGCGTCAACTCCCAGAAATACTGAGCATGCTCAGTTCCCGCTCTCGGGACATCCTCGATATGACTCCGGCCGATCGCTACGCAGCGCAGAGGCCGACATCTTCGTTCAGGTTGCTTCACGACCGGTGCGGCTTCTCCACGGCTGCGTGGGCCACGAGGCAGGGCACCAACGATCGGACATTCGGGCCGATCCAGAGTGGGTGGCCCAGCGGCAGCGCCGCCCGCTGCGGGCAATCGAGGCGTTCGCAGACGCCGCAGCAGGATCGAGGAGCGGACGCTCGCCGCTCAGGAACGCTGAGGCCCCCTGCCAGCACCTGCCCGGCGGGGGCCTCAGTGACCCATCACGTGTCACAGACGCCCCTATAACGGGGGGTCGGTAGAGACCGTCCTGACCAGGTTGAAGACCTCGCGGGCGGCATATCGCTTGAGGCATCGGATGATCTCACGACGGGTTTTGCCCTCCTGGGTGCGGCGTTCGTAGTACGCCTGGGTGCGCGGATCGCAGCGTAGCCGGGAGAACACGATCCGGTGCAGGGCGGCGTTGGCCTGCCGGTCGCCGCCACGGTTGAGCCGACGCGAGGTCCGACGGCCCGAGGAGTACTCGATGGGACTGACTCCGCACAAAGCGGCGAAGGACGCCTCGGTGTTCAGCCGCTCGGGGTTGTCTCCCATGGTGATCAGAAGAGTGACGGCGCTGTCCGGGCCGATGCCCACCGGTATGAGCAGTTGCGGGGCGTGGCGTTCGACGAGCCCGGTCAGGCGCCGGTTCAGCTCATCGATCTGTCCGGTGAGCTGCTCGATGCGCTGGGCCAGCAGGCCCAGGGTGATGTGGGTGGCCTGGGCCACGGCGTCCTCGTCGTCCCCGTCGGGCAGGCTGAAGCGTGCGCAGGTGCGGAACAGCTCGCGGTTGCCCAGACTGGACAGTCGTTCCCGCAGGTTCGGGTCGGCGATGACCAGGACGGCCTTGAGCTGGTTGATCGCCTGGGTGCGAGCCTTGACCGCCGAGTCCTTGGCGAGTTTGTACATCCGGGCGCTGTGCACCGGACCGTCGCCGGTTTTGGCCCGGGCCTTGGCGCGACCGCTGCGCACGGCCCGCGCAGCAGCCTGCGCATCGAGTGGGTCCGACTTCCCGAGCAGACGGCGGGCTGTGCGGTCGGGCCGGTTCACTTCGTACACCTGGACGTGCTGCGCCAGCAGGTAGCGGGACAGGCCCGCTCCGAAGGTGCCGGTGCCCTCCACACCCGCCCGGCGCACCGTCCCCCGCTTGCGGGCCCAGACGAGCAGCCGCCGGTAGCCGGCCGCCGTGGCCGGAAAGGACTCGGTACCCAGAACCTTCCCCAGCGGGGAGACCACGGCGGCAACATGAACCTCGCCGTGCGTGTCCACACCCAGGACGACCTCGCCCCGAACGGGAGGATCCGTGCTGGAGGAGGTGCTGCGCTGTCACGTCGTCATGGTGGTTCGCCTCCCGCGTCGTGACGTGCTGGGTGGATGGCACCGGCCTGCCCGGGCGGTCTGAACCGTGATGGCGCCTGATCCTCGGCAAGACCCCTATTGGGACACGCCCTGTGGCTCGGTGACAGCAGGCACCACCCCGCAACGACAGTCGACACGTCTGTGACTGGACACTTCGGTCATACATGTCATGAGTCAGACCCCCGTCCGGGACAGCACTACGCAATCGTCCCATTGCCCCCGGCACACCGGCCTGAGCCGACCGCAGCCGCATAGTTTCGAATGAACCGGCGCTCAACCTGGCCTGGACAGGCTGACAATGAGTTAACTCTTCGTCCACTCGGGACCGGCAATGACGGGCAGCCCTGTGGGGTCGCGTCCGCTGGAGTGGTGTATCGACGGCCACTCGGTGATCTCGTTTTGAGGCTATGCGGTGAGTTCGGTCGGGAGGACGGTCTCGTCGGTTTCTGACTCGATCGGGTGGAGGCGGGCCTTGGTTAGCAGGTCGAGTCCCATGTATCGGCGGGCTTCGGTCCACTCGCCGTTCTGCTCGGCCAGCACCGCGCCGACCAGGCGGATCAGGGCGGTGCGGTCGGGAAAGATGCCGACCACGTCGGTGCGGCGGCGGATCTCTTTGTTGAGCCGTTCCTGCGGGTTGTTCGACCAGATCTGCCGCCAGATCTCACGCGGGAAGGCCGTGAAGGCCAGCACGTCGCCCTGGGCGGCGTCCAAGTGGGCTGCTGCTTTGGGGAACTTGGCCTCCAGGGCATCGAGGACGTGTCGCATCTGGGCCTGGACGGCGTCGGTGTCGGGCTGTTCGAAGACGGTCCGCAACAAGGTGGCCACCCATGGCTGGGCCGACTTGGGCACCTGGCTCAGCAGCGCGCGGGCGTAGTGAGTACGGCATCGCTGCCAGCTCGCGCCGGGCAGGGTGGCGCCGATCGCGTTGACCAGGCCCATGTGCGCGTCGGAGATGACCAGTTGGACACCGGACAGGCCGCGGGCGATCAGGGAGCGCAGGAAGGCGAGCCATCCGGCGCCGTCCTCGGCGGTGGCGACATCGATGCCGAGGATCTCGCGGTGTCCGTCGGCGTTGACGCCGACCGCGATCAGGGCGTGGACGTTGATGATGCGGCCGCCCTCGCGGACCTTCTGTGTGAGCGCGTCGACCCAGACGAAGGCGTAGGGGCCGGCGTCCAGGGGGCGGTTGCGGAACGCGGCGACCTGGTCGTCCAGGTGTTTGGCCATCGCGCTGACCTGGGATTTCGACAGCTGGGTGACGCCAAGGGACTCGGCGAGCTTCTCGACCCTGCGTGTGCTCACGCCCAGGAGGTAGGCGGTGGCGACCACCGAGATGAGGGCCTGTTCGGCCCGCCGGCGGCGTTCCAGCAGCCAGTGTGGGAAGTAACTCCCGGACCTGAGCTTGGGGATGGCGAGTTCGACGGTGCCCGCCCTCGTGTCCCACTCGCGCGGGCGATATCCGTTGCGATGGTTGACGCGTTCGTCGCTGACCTGGCCGTATTCGGCGTTGCAGAGGGCGTCGGCCTCTGCGGACATGAGCGCGTCGGCGAACGTCTTGACCATCGCGCGCAGTAGATCGGGACTCGCCGCGGCGAGGTTGTCCTCGGCGAGGGCGTGCAGGGGCAGACTGTCGGGTGCGGTCATCGTGCTGATCTCCTTCGGGCTTCGACACCTCGAAGATCAGCCGGTGGCCGTTCGTCTATGCGGTCCTCACCCCAACGCCGGAGCAAACCCCCGGATCAGGTCGAACCCGTACACCACTTCCCTGGACGCAACCCCCTGTCCGCCTTACCGGACGGTGGACAATGCTGAATGTGAGCCGGTCCGGTTTTTCGACGTACGTCGGTTCATGTTCCTGTTCAGTCTTGCGAGCAGCCGTTGTGCGGCTCCTCTGTACAGCAACTCACACGGCGCCGCTGGAACAGCATGAAGGATGTGATCCTTCAGCGAGACAGCTGTGATCATTCCGTGTCGACCCGGCGTTAGTGTCGCTCCGACCTGACGCGCCGAGGCAGAGACTGTGCTGCCGGATGCGGGTACTGCGGCAGGCGATAAGCCGGAGCGCGGGATGGGCTGTTCACTGCCCGGGGGAATCCCGCGGGCCCGTGGGCAGCGCTATGACGGTCGCAGCCCCGGGGGAACCATCGAGGAGGGGCGCAGGTCGTGGAACTGCTCGGACTGGCACGCCGTAGGCCGAAGATCGTAGCTGGTGCTGCAGTGGCCCTGCTCGTGCTCGTGATCGCGATACCCCGCCTCGTCGCGTGGAACACGCAGAACGAAATCGTCGACGCGGTCAAAAGCCGCCTGAACCGCTGCGGGATGACAATCACGCTCGACGTACCCGCCGCCTACTCCACCGGCCGCGCGCGGAACGGGGAGACGATCGTCGCCATCCCGTATCTTCACCGCGTCCTGCCCGGGGACACCAGTACGTTCTACGTCGGCGTCAGCCACACCGACGCCGACGGCTGGATCATCACGACCGACGACCCGTCGCAGCTGTCCATCGGCTGCTTCGGCTCTGACAAGATCATTGACCAGACCCTCGGCCCGGGCAAGCACGCCACCACAGCCCCTACGCAACAACATGCCAGCCGCACGCCGACCCCGGAGGACACCGCCGCCGAAGCTTCGGCATCCGCTGCGTCCGCGTCGGCCTCCGCACAAGTCTCCGCCAGTGCAGCCCTCGCCTCGATCCAGCGCCAGGCCCTCGCCCGTACCTACACCGTCGGCGACTACACCGCGCACCTCACCAACGCCGACCCTACCGACCCGTCCATCGACACCCCCGGCATCTACATCGCCGGCACCGTCGCATCGCACTCGCCGGACACCGCCGTCCCCGTGCAACTCGGCATCGTCGTCACCCTGTTGCGATCGGACGGCTCCGTCGATGCCAGCGGCACCTTGTGCATCGAGCTCCTGGGCGGCACCTCCCAGGTCGCCGACACCACGGCCAACGGCGGCACCCCGGACTGGACCTCGATCCGCATCACGCGAAGCCCGACAACGCCATGCTGAACTCTGTCCGTCCCACACCTGGGCCAAATCGGTGACCCCCTGTGGCAACGGATCGCGACCCTGGTGCCGTCACCATCCTGCCACACCTGGACAATCAGCCTATTTCGGATCGCGGTTGTGACATTCTTTCCAGCCGTCGGCTCACCCGTGCTCGCCACCATCCGCCCCGGGCCGGGCAACAGAGAGCAATCCCGTGCGGGGTGTATCTCAAATAGACATCGGGCCACACGCACGCCGAGGGCACGAACACCAGGTCTCGATCGCTCGCGGGCCGAGGCACGCGCCGGGGTCTCCACGGCATCGCTGAGTGCGAGCGGCACGACGGCGTCTGAGTGAGGCGTGGTCCTTGTCCGTCCTGACCACGCTGCTGCTCGCCAGTGGCTACGCCTGGCTGGGGTCCCTCGCCGGGGGCATATCAGGGGCACTGCTCGGAGCTGTCACGGGACTTTCGACGAGCGCCTTGCTGTACGTGCTCGTCAACCGGGCGGTGTCGGGTCCGAGTGGACGCCGCACCGCCGGACCGGGACAGCCCGACCGGCCCCGAAGGATCCGGCGCTGAAGCCAGGAGTCTCCGCCCGTCGGCCGCCGAGACCGGATCGGGCCCGGGCCGATGAGAAGGACGTGTCCGTCAGCCTGCGACCGCTTCAGCCGCCTCGTACCCCGCCTCCACGATCGCCGCGCGCAGGAGCCCGTCTACCGGCTCGCCCAGGTCTCCTCGCTCGGTTTCCTACTCTCCTACGGCTTCGCCCCACTCGGCCTCGCCCTCATCGCGCCGATCATCGACTCTTCGGCACCCGCACGGTCCTCGCGGTCCGCGCACTCGCCTGCTCCACCGCCCCGGCCGCAGCCGCCCTCGTCCCCAGCGCCCGGCGCTTTTCCAACTGGTCCGCGGCACGGACAGCCAGAGCTGCCCGGGGAGATGGTCCTGTCACCTGACCCGCCGACCCCAGAGAAGACACTGGGACTCCTCCGGGTCCACCGCAGGCGGAAGGCGCACCGTGGGGTCAGCGCGACCGTGCCGGTCAGCCGCCGGAGGGGGTCGCGGCCGTCGGCGACGTGCGGGGACGGCGGCGCCGGGCGGCGCCGACGGCGAGGTCGACGGCCAGGAACACGGCAAGGGGTATGCCGAACAGCGGGATCACCCAGCCGACCGCGGCGACCACGACGATGCCGACCGCGACGGTCCCGGACGGCAGGCCGCGCCAGGCGCCGCGAGCGGGCGGGGTGCCGAGGAGGGCACGGTGGTCGGCGCGGGTGGGACGGCGCTGCCACCACATGCGGTAGCCCCAGAGGATCACGCAGATCAGGCCGATGGCCAGGAGGGCGAGGGCGATCTGGTTGACGAGGCCGAACAGGGTGCCCATGTGGGCGTTGATGCCCCAGCGGGTCAGTTTGGACAGCACCGGCCAGTCGGCGAAGTCCACCCGGTCGACCACCTTGTCGGCGGAGGCGTCGACGGCGACACTGTCCCGTCCGACGGGCCACAGGTTGCGGGTCTGTGTCACCGTCCAGGCCGTGGCGCCGTCCGCCGGCACGGCGATCTCCACCGGACCGCCCAGACCGTCGCCGCGGGCGGCCTTCAGCACGCCGTCGATCGCGCTCGGGTCGGGACTCTTCGAGGCGGCGGAACCTGCCGTGCCGCCGGACGCGCCGGCCAGGGTGGTGGACACCCCGGGGGTACCGGAGCGCAGCGCGTCCAAAGCCTCGCCGAAGTTCGCGCCGGCGTAGCGGGACCAGGTCAGGCCGGTCGCGGACAGGCCCAGCAAGCCGATGGAGATCCACACGCCGGTCACGGCGTGCCAGCTGCGCGTGCGCCGTACGCCCTTCTTCGCGGACACCTCCGGCAGCAGCAGGCGCCGCGCGCTGCGGTTGTCGCGCCGGCGGCGCCACCACAGGACCAGGCCGCCGAGGACGAGGACCCACAGCCAGCTCGCGGCGATCTCGGAGTAGTACCGGCCGACCGTCCCGAGCTGCAGGTTGCGGTGGAAGGCGTCCAGCCACGTCTTGAGGGGAGTGTCGCCATACCAAGTGGTCAGCCGCCCGCGCACCTTGCCCGTGTACGGGTCGACGTAGACGGTGTGCGCCTTCTCACCCAGTTGGGGCAGAGCGAAGTCCGCCTGCGTGGTGTCGTGGCCGCTGCCTGGGCGCACGGCGATCAGCGTGCCCTTCGGATGCTCAGCGCGTGCGGCGGCCACCTGCTCCGACAGGGGCAGGACGCTGTCACCGGTCCGGGAGACGTGGAGTTCCTTGCCGTAGATGAGCGAGTCCAGTTGCGGCGTGAACGTGTAGAGCAGACCGGTCACGGCCGCGACGAGCAGGAACGGCGCCACCAGGACGCCCGAGTAGAAGTGGAGCCGTGCCAGCAGCGCGCCGAAGCCCCCCGGCCTGCGGGCCGGGGCGGCGGTCGCGGTCGCCTTGGCCGTCGGGGCCTTCGGTGTCACAGTGGCTGTGGCCCCGGGTATCTCCTTGGCCGGCCTGCCTGGTTCGGGCAGGTCGGGGGCATCGGAGCTGACGGACATCAATCCCACCTCGTGCTGTGTCGGCGGTGCACAGGGCACCGAGATCCGTGCTGGACGACCGACGCCCGGCCGATGAGCCGCCCTGGCATCGCTCCACCGGCCCTGTTCGGCCGCTGTCCTGAAACAGTCGGATGGATGGGTTCCCCAGTTCCCGCCCGCCCCATGAATTCACGGCCCGCCGCCATACGGTCCGTTCCGCCGCCCGTCGAGAGTCGCGAGCGAGTCCGCGGTGAGGATCCGGTGATGCGTCAGGACAGGAGCACAGCGTCTTGAGGTAGTCGTAGGGCGGGTCGCCCTGGTTCCCCGGGACCGGAAGGACAATCCTCACGTGGGACGATCCCGCGCCAGAGCTCCCGTCCCAGGTGTCGCCGTGCCACGATGACGCCACCGGGCCACGTATGGAATTCGCCTTCCCGAGCGTGGCCCGGCCCGTGCCCGCCGGCCGCCACGTCGCCACATCCCGTCCCAGTGCGGGCTGCGGCCGGCGGGCTCAGCAGAGGCCACAGCCCCTCAGTGACAGCCGACGCCGGAGCCCGCGGCGCCTCCGCAAAAGCGTGGCCTGCCGCCGGCGGAAGACCGGACCGGACGGCGATGGGCGCCCAGGTCCGCACCGAGGGCGGGGTGTTGTACCGGTCGGCGGGTTCCCGTCTCGGGAGTCACGCCAGAACTCCGCCTGGCCTTCCTGTTCTTGGAGTACTCGGCAACTGTTGGCCCGGTGGCGGTCCGGGCCGGAGATTCGGTCTCCGGCCCGGAACACGCGGTGCGGGCCTCACATCACGCGGCGCCGGTCCCTCCCGGGACTCTCCGGCGGCGCAGGATGCGGGCGGTGAGGAACCCAGCGACCGCGGCCGCGGCGCCCGTCAGGACGGCCGTCGCCGTGGTGCGGCCGAGACCGAGGAGGGTGTCGGACCCGCCCGTGTCCGGGGCCGGCAGGCTCAGGTCCGCACAGACGGACGGAGTGCCGGCGGGCTTGGTGCCGTCGGCGGCCTCGAACTGGAAGGCGTTGGTCTGGGCGTCACCGTCGCCCGCCGTGATCGAGTAAGTGAGGGTGATGACCCCCGCGGGCAGCGGGGAGACCGCGGCGCAGGCGGTAGTGGTGTCGGTGACGACCGGCTGGCCGACCGGGACGACATGGCCGTCGGGGCCGACCATGCTGATCTTCGGCGCGATGCCGGACGTCAGGTTGTCGAAGGTCAGCGCGACCACGCTCGTCCCGGCGCCGACCGTGGCCCCGGGAGCCGGTGTCGCGGTCTTCAGCGCGGTGTGGGCGTACGCGGGTGTGCCGCCGAGGAGCAGCAGCACCCCCGCGCAGCCGAGCGATCCGGCCGTCGCCGTCAGAAGTCGAAGTCGGCGCATGCGATCCGGTTGTCCTGTGCCTCGTTGGGGTGGATGACGATCGCGACCGCGTGCTTGCGGGTCTTGCGCGTGTTGTTAACCGTCGTCATGCCCATCCCGGACTTGTCAGCGGTGAACATCAGGTGGATCTCGTTCGGGGGCATGGTCGGCCCGCCCTTGTCGAACTGGAAGTGCCCTCCTCCGTTGTCGTCGGAGCAGTGCTGGGCGTGCAGGTGCGCCATGTAGACGTGCCCCGGCTTGAGGCCGGTCAGGGAGACGGTGACCGTGGTGCCCTTGGGGCCTTGGGCCAGCCAGGCCGTGCCCTTGACGTCGTTCATGCCCGGCGGACGGGTGTCCAGCATCTTGAAGGTGCCCTTCACCACGCTCGCTCCGGCCATCTTGTAGGCGGGCGTGGCCGAGGGGTCTCCCATCGCGGTGCCGGACATGCCGTCCATGCCGTGGGCCGAGGACGAGGATGACGAAGAGGATGAAGAGGACGAGGAGGTCTTGGCCGAGGTGTGGTCGGCCGAATCGCCTCCGCAGCCGCCGGCAAGAGCCGTCGTCGCGGTCACCAGGGCGGCGCAGACAGCGAGCCGGGTCCTGCGGCGGACGGTTCGGGGAGCCGACGGATCGCCGGACGTGGGTGCGCAGGCGGACATGTGGTGGTGCATGGAACTCCCGATCGATGAGCATCGATGAGCGAAGAGCATGTGCCATCACCTGCGCTCAGGCAGGCGGGCATGCTCAGGGCCAGGTGGACAGGCCGACGCGCGCGAGCGCGCACGCCGGTTCCGGGCGTGCACCGGCCCTGGTCAACGCCGGGAGACCACAGGGGAATTCAGAGGCGCAGGATGGACGGCGGGCCGGGCGGCAGGTGATGGTGTGCCGAACCGGCCCTGGGTGGTCCTCTGCGGATGACGGCGTGCCTGAGCACGGCGGGAGCAGTCGGCGGGGCCTGCGCCGCGCCCTGCGCGGGCCAGCAGGCGAGGGTCCGCCGGTCGCGCACGGTGCGGGCGAGCATGCGGCGGACACGCCGAAGCGGCGCGAACAGCGCGACGGCAAAGGCCCGGCCCAACCGGTAGGCCGCTGTCTCACCCCGCCACAGCCACAGTCCGCACACGACGGCGGCCAGCAGATGCGCCAGGAACATCCCGGCGGAGCCATGCCGCACCAGGGCCGACTCCAGCGGCAGGGCGACGGGAGTGCCTGTTGTCCCCGTGTGCTGCATGGCCATGCCTGAAACCGAGTGGCTCATGTGCATGACCATGCCGGAATGGGAGAACGCCATCGCGTGGTCCATGCCGGAGGCCGGTCCCGCCCCTGGTGCGCCGGCCGGCACACGGACGAGCGCATGGGCCACGTCGAACAGCAAGTGCAGCAGCCCCTGTGCAACGGCCGTTACCCCGACCACAGTCACGGCACCGCGTTCCCTGCCGGTCAGCCACCACGCGCCCGAGGCCGTCCCCGTGAACGCCAGGACAAGCGTCCACCAGGGCAGCAGATCACCCGACATCAGGGCGTGCCCCAGTGCCGTCGTCACCACGCAGACAGCCGCGAAAACGGCCGCCCGCAACGCACGCGGGATGCCGACGCTCTCTTCGGGCCACGTCGAACGGGTTCCCCGGCGCGTTCCGCCGCCGCGGCACCTCCGGGACATCGCACAACTCCTCGAACCGATGGGCTTCCCTGTTCCTTACGGGCCAGAGCGTCCTCTCGTTCAAGTGCCGTGCGCGGTATCGGCCGGCCCCGTCGAAGCGACCGGGGCCGGCGGGCACGTGGGGTGCGGCAGATCGCGTGGTGCGTGTCGCCGGTCGCTGCCGACTCCGAGGCGGCTCCCGGCTCCCGGCCGACTCGCCGGTTCTTCCTCCGTCGGCCGCTACCGGCGCCCGCATGAGCGGATACGTCCGGCCGTCTGCCGCGGCCGCGCCCCGGGGCTCATCTCTTCCGCAGCGGTGCAAGCGGTACTAGCGTCGGCGGAGTACACCCCGCCCTTCCCACATCTTTGGGGTTGTCATGATCCAGACCCGAGAACTCCTCGACAGCGTCACCAGCGAGAGCGTCATCGGCGGTGAGGTGCTGGCCCGGGCCGTCGACGTACTCGTCGCGTGCGAGACGGCCGTCACGGCATGCGCGACGGGCATGCTCGCCGAGAAGGACGCCGACGAACTGCGCAGGGCCATCGACCAGGACCTGGACTGCGCCGATGTCACGGCCGCGACCCGCCGGGTCCTGACCCGCCACAGCAGCCATGACCCGGCGCTGCTCACGGCGCAGGTCGAAGCCTGTCTCATCGCCTGCCAGCGCAGTCACGACCTGTGCGGCGGGCACGCCGAGCACCACGAGCACTGCCGTATCTGCGCCGAGGCCACCGGCCGCGCCGCCGACGCCTGTCGGGACGTACTGAAGGCCGTGCGGCCCTGAAGCCCCCACGGTCAGTCCCGCGTGGGCGGTGACGGTCCGGTCGGCGGGCGGCCGGACACCGCCAGGTTCACCAGCAGGTACAGCAGCCCGCTGGCCACGAGGCCGACCAGGCAGCCGACGACGGCACCGACCGTGCCCGCCGCCACCTCACCCAGCCAGCCAGCCAGCCGTAGCCTCCGGCCAGCACCGCCACCGTGGCGGCCGGCAGCAGCCAAGCGGGGCCGCTCCCTCTCCTGCCGTACCCGGCCGGCCGGGTGGGCTGTTCGTCCCAGGGCCACACCGCATGGGCCCCGTTCCGCCGGGTGCGTGCCATCGCTCAGGCGATGGCTATGCCGTCCAGCTTGCCGGCCTTCGCCTCCTCCACCAGGGAAGCGAACTGGTCGACGCTCATCTGGACGCGCTGTCCGAAGTCGTCGGTGAGCAGAACGCGGCGCTCGGCGGGGGCGCCCGGGTCGACGAACAGCTGCGGGCAGCCGCAGTTGCAGTCCCCGCAGAAGGTCGCCAGCGGCTCCAGACCAGTGATGTCGCTCATCGTGCACTGCCTTTCGGGGGAAGTCGGGCGGCCGGAGGCATGTCGACGACCTGGGGCCGGTACTGCCCTGGACATACCCCCGGGCGCACGACGCGACGCGCCCGCGTGCAGGGCGGCCGGGGCGCGCTCTCTGGTCCCATGCGCCGGTTCACCCCCGATGCTTCCGTTTGCCTGTGTCTCAGGGGAACCAGGCCGGGTGCGACAACGACTACCTAAGGAGGTGTCACTCGATCCGAGGACGAGGCGCGGTGCGGGTGCCGCGTACAGCTGAACACACGCACCCCTCGGCCCGTACATCTTCACGTCGGGCACCCAAGCCACCACACCGCACCACGCAAGGAGCGACCGTCATGGCCGAACGCCACTACACCGTCACCGGGATGAGCTGCGAGCACTGCGCCGAGAGCATCACCGAGGAGGTCTCCGAGGTGCCCGGCGTCGACGAGGTCCTGGTCGAACTCGCCACGGACACCGTCACGGTACGGGGCACCGCCCTGGACGACGGCTCCATCCGTCACGCGATCGTCGAGGCCGGCTACACCGTCGCCAAGCAACAGGCCGCCTGAGATCCCTCACCGGCCTCAGCGCCGTGACGGGGCTGCTCACACCATCGTCAGGAGCATCACGGCGGTGATGCCCGCCATGGCGATACGGCCCACCGGAACCGGGTCCGCGCCCCGGGGACGGTCCGAGGCAACCTGCCGCCACAGGGTGACGGCCATGGACAGGACGAAGTACAGCGCCAGGACGGCGCAGGCGATCGCCCATCCGGACACCGTCGTCGACATGGCCATGCCCGCGTGCGCGCGCATCGGGTGGGCGGCCCGCATGGCGAGGACCATGCACACCATCGCCCCGCAAGGCCACCCCGTGCTGAAACCAGTGCGCCCCCCGTGAGCGACACTCTGACCATCGGTGTGCTGTTGTTCGAGGACGTCGAGGAACTCGACGTGGTCGGCCCGTGGGAGGTGCTCGGTTTCTGGGCCGCCCACATCGCGTCATCTCCCGTGCAGGTCCTGGCCGTTGGACCGGAGGCCGGAGTGGTGCGCGGTTCCAAGGGGCTGGGACTGGTCGCCGACCGCGCCCTGGCCGACGCGCCGCCGCTCGACGTCCTGGTCCACCCCGGCGGCAACGGCACGCGGGCCCTGGTCAAGGACGCGGCGCACCTGGAGTGGCTGCGGAGCCTGCGCGAACAGGGCACCGTCCTGGCGAGCGTGTGCACCGGCTCGCTGGTGCTCGCCGCCGCCGGGCTGCTGGCGGGCCGCCCGGCCACCACGCACCGGGACTACCTCGACAAGCTCGCGACGACCGACCCTTCGGTCGACGTGCGGACGCGGGAACGGTACGTGGACGACGGCGACATCGTCACCAGCGCCGGGGTGTCGGCCGGCATCGACATGGCGCTGCACCTGGTGACCCGCTACGGCGGGAGCGAGGCAGGTGAGCTGACCCGGGCCGGAATCCAGTACGAGGCCCCGGAGTCCGGGGCAGGCGGCGGGTCCTGAGGCAAGCCTCCTGAATCAGCGATCCGCGGTTTCGGCCGACCGGGTTCCGTACACCACCGTTTCCTGGTGCGCGAGCGGTTGGGCTCCGTAGGTGACACGGATGACGCCGTCGCCGTGCCGCTCGGTGCTCGCCCGTACGCCGAAGACGTCCCTGAGGGTCTCCGGGTTCAGCACCTCCAGGACCGGCCCCGCGGCCACCACGGCTCCCTCGTGCAGGACGACCAGGTGGTCGCAGAGGCGGGCGGCGAGGTCGAGGTCGTGCAGGACCGCCAGGGTGGTGATGCCGGTGGCGCGGATCAGGCCCAAGAGTTCGAACCGGGCGCGGATGTCGAGGTGGTTGGTGACCTCGTCCAGGACCAGGAGCTGCGGGCTCTGGGCCAACGCCCGTGCCAGCAGGACACGTTGGCGTTCCCCGCCGGACAGGGAGGCGTAGTCGCGGTCCGCGTACGGTCGTACGCCGCAGTGGTCGATGGCCTCTTCCACCGCCCGGTGGTCCTCGGCGCCGTCGCGGCCCAGCAGGCCGTGGTGGGGGGCGCGGCCGAGGGCGACGATCTCAGTGACGGTCAGGCCGGTGGTGTTGCCGGTGGCGTCCTGGAGGACCGCGGCGGTGCGGCGGGCCGCCGTGCGGGCGGACAGCGCCCATACGTCGTCCTCGCCGACCCTGACGACGCCGTCCGCCGGGCGCAGTGAACGGTAGACGGCCCGCAGCAGGGTCGACTTGCCGCTGCCGTTGGGGCCCACGAGGCCGACGATGTCGCCCTTGCGGGCCTGAAGGCTCACGTCGCGGAGGATCGGACTGCGGTCCAGGGAGATGTGGAGCTGATCGACGGTGAGTTTCATGGGTCAGTCCAGGCCCTTGTTGTGGCGCAGCAGCCACAGGAAGAAGGGGGCGCCGAGGAGGGCGGTGAGGATGCCCAGTGGCAGTTCGTTGGGGCGGTTGAGGGTGCGGGAGAGCAGGTCGACGAGGACGAGGTAGACCGCGCCCAGCAGGGCGGTCAGGGGCAGGAGTCGGCGGTGGTCGGCGCCGGTGGTGAGACGGACGAGGTGCGGGATCATCAGGCCGACGAAGCCGATGCTGCCGGCGACGGCGATGACGGTTCCGGTCAGCAGCGCGCTGAGCACCAGGAGGACGGCGCGCAGCCGGTTGACGTCGACGCCGAGGGCGGTGGCGGACTCGTCGCCGGCCAGCAGGACGTTGAGCCGCCGGCCGAAGAGAGTGAGCAGCGCGGTGCCGACGAGCACCACCACGGCGACCGTGGGGAGTTGGTCCCACTGGGCGCCGGCCACGCTGCCCAGCATCCAGAACATGACCGTCCGCAGCTCGGTCGGAGTCGCCTGCAACTGGACGAAGCTGGTCGCGGAGAGGAAGACGTAGCCGACCGCGACCCCCGCCAGTACCAGCCGGGTGGGCGCGAGCCTGCCCCGCCGCTGCCCGAGGGCGAAGACCAGCGCGCCCGCCACCACCGCGCCGATGAAGGCCGCCGCCGACACCCCGAGCCCGGCGAGCGCGGCGCCGCCGCCCAGGGTGATGACGAGGACCGCGCCGAGCGTGGCGCCGTAGGAGAAGCCGAGGACGATGGGGTCCGCGAGGGGATTGGACACCACCGTCTGGAGCACCGCGCCGGACACGGCCAACGCCGCGCCGACGAGGGCGGCCAGGACCACCCGGGGGGTGCGGAAGTTCCAGACGATCTGGTCGAGCGCGGGGTCGCTCGGCGGTGTCCCCGCGCCGGTGACGTGGTGCAGCACGATGCTCCACACGTCACCGAGCGGGATGGTGACGGCGCCGATGCTGATCGCCACGATCATCGTGGCGATCAGCGCGACAGGCAGGAACGTGAACGCCAGAGGGGTCCTGAGCCGGGTCAGAACGCGGCCGGGTGCAGCATCTTGGCGACCTTCTCCACCGCCAGGTCGTTGCTGGGGCCGAGGTACATCGAGTCCGACAGTGCCACGTACGTGCTGTTCTTCGCGGCCGGCCACTGGGGGAACTCCTTCAGCAGTTTCTTGGCGTAGGCCGCCGGGTTCGGGTCGTTGTAGCCGATGACGACGAGCGCGTCGATTTCGGTGGCGGCCACCTTCTCCTTGCTCAGGTCGGCGAAGGAGGTCTTGGAGGCGTTCTCGAAGGCGTTGGAGCCGCCGGCCTTGGCGAGGATGTCGTTGTAGATGCCCTTGGCGACGACGGAGCTGAAGTCGTTGCCGCCCATCGTCATGTTGGAGAAGAGCACCATGACCTTCGGCTTCTTCTCGCCCTTCACCTTGTCCGAAACCGCCGCGATGTTCTTCTCGGAGGCGACGATCAGCTTCTCGGCCTCGTCGTTCTTGTTGAAGATCTTGCCCATGTCCCGCAGTAGCGTGTAGCTGTCGGCGATGGTCATCTTCGAAGTGTCCTGGTCGCAGCCCTGCGGGGAGACATAGCTGTTGGCGCCGACCTCCTTCAACTGCTCTCGGGTGGCGAAGCCGTTCTTCTCGTCGAAGCCGTACGAGGTGGTGGACAGGACGAGATCCGGGCGCAGGCCGAGCATGGCCTCGCGCGGGATGTCGTAGGCGTCGTTGAGCTTCACGTCACCGGTGGGCAGCTTTTTGATGGCGGCGGCGCGGCCCGCGACCTCCGACATGCCGTAGGTCTGCTGGTTGGCGACGATCTTGTCCTGGAGGCCGAGGGCGAGGAGGGTGGAGACCTCGGCGACGGAGGCGCCGTTCATGACGACCACCCGGCTGGGGGCCTTCTTGACGGTCTCCTTCTGGCCGCAGTTGTCCAGGGTCACCGGATAGCCGGTCTTCGATGCGGCGGCCTCGGTCGTCGTGCCGCTCGCCTTGTCGTCGTCCGAGGAGTCGCCGCATGCCGCCGTGAGCAGACAGAGGGCTGCGGCCAGGGCGGTGGCGACCGGCCGGTTCATCGACATGCGGGCTCCTTGCATACGGGATGCGTTCATCGGCTTACGGGTTCTGTTGCAGTAGTCGGTGCGCGGTGACCGTGAGTTCCCGGCAAGTCCCGGTTATTTTCCGGGTGTTGCGGGATGGGGCCGCCGTCCGGCCGGGGCCGGCAGCACACCCGCGGTGACGCAGTGGTCGAGCTGGCCGAAGACCAGGTCGCGGTCAACGGGCGGGCAGGTGATGCCGCTGCCTTTCAGACCGGTGCGGACGTTCTCGGCGTGGATGTAGCCCAGGCGCAGGTCTGTTCGGGCGTCCTGTTCGGTGGAATCGAAGAAGGCGAGGGTCGTGGCGGCGACGTCGGCCGAGCGGGGCAGCAGCTCCCGCCACCGCGCCAGCGGCAGTCGTCGTACCGGATAGCCATACGCCTCCACCCAGTCGTAGACGTCGCCGAGGCGTACCCGGGGCAGGGTCGCGTGCTGGAAGACCGGGCCGCCGGCCGCCGGGTTCGAGTTGAGACAGAGGTGGACGAGGGACCGGGCCACGAAGTCCACCGGCGTCCAGACCTCGTCCTCGAACAGGTCCGGGACGATCCCCGCCGGGATCCCTGCCCGCAGCACACTCCACAGGAAGTCCCGCTCGTTGACGTATCCCGTGCCGGATGGTCCGACCACCCGACCCAGCCGGTGCACGGTGACCGGCAGGCCGCGTTCGGTCGCCTGCTCCAGCAGACGTTCGGAGGCCCACTTCGACTGCTGGTAGCCGTACCGCAGTCCCTCGTGCGGCGGCAGGAACGCCTCCGGCACCTCGGGACTGCGGCTCGCGGGCGGGGCCACGGACAGGGTGGAGACGTAGTGGAGGGGGGTCATGCGTACGGCGGCCAGGCGCAGCAGGTCGCGGGTGGACTCGGTGTTGGCGGCGCGCAGGGTGCCGTAGTCGCGCATGATGCTGACCGTCGCGGCGTTGTGGAAGATCGCGTCGCAGGTCCCGGCGAGGTCGGTCAATGCCTCACGGTTCAGGCCGAGTTGGGGGCGGGTGAGGTCGGCGGGGAGCGCGGTGACGCGGAGGCGGGCCCGCTCGTCGAGCACGATGCCGTGGTGAGTGAGGGCTTCGTGGACGCGGGCGGTGGCCTCGGCCTGGTCGCCGGCCCGCACCGTGCACACGATCTCGGCCGCCGTGCCGGCCAGGAGTTCCGCCAGCAGGTGGGCGCCTACGAAACCGGTCGCGCCGGTGAGCAGGATGCGGCGGGGGGCGCCGTCCGGGGCGCGGTTGATGCCGGGGCGGATGCCCGGGTCGAGGACGGCGTCGGCGAGGAGGGCCGGCGGAAGTCCGGTCGGGGCGGTGGGTGGTTGTGCGTCCTCGCCGAGGAAGCGGGCCAGTGCGGCGGCTGTGGGGTACTGGAAGAGCCAGGCGACCCGTATCTCGCGGCCGAGTTCGACACCGAGCCGGTTGGCCGCCTGGATGGCCTGGAGGGACTGGGCTCCGAGGTCGAACACGTCGTCGTCGACCGTGACGGCCTCCGCGCCGAGGAGCTGCTGCCAGACGCAGGTGATCGTCCGCTCCAACGGGTTGCCCTGGGAGGGGACCTGTGGTGCGGAAGGCGTACTCAGGGCCGCCCGGTCGATCTTTCCCGAGCCGGTACGGGGCAGCCGGTCGAGGAGTTCGACGGCTGAGGGGATCATGGTGGCGGGCAATCGCGCCCGCAGATGTTCCCTGACCTCGGACGTCGACGGCGCCGGGGACTCCGTGACCAGGTGGGCGACCAGGCGGCGGGTGCCGTCGGGCAGGGTCTGTCCCACGACGGCCGCCTCACGGATCCCGGGATGGGTGTGCAGGGCGCTCTCGACCTCGGCGGGCTGGACGCGGTGGCCGCTGATCTTGAACTCGTCGTCCGCCCGGCCCAGGAAGCGCAGTTGGCTGTCCTCGCCGACACGGACCAGGTCGCCGGTGCGGTAGGCGCGGGGGGCACCGGTGAGTGAGGGGAACGGGGCGAAGCGGGAGCTGTCCGGCGGTGTGCCCCGGTAGCCGCGGGCGAGGGAGGCGCCGAGCAGGTACAGCTCGCCGTCGACGACGGCGGCCCGGGTACCGGGCAGGGGCAGGCCGATGGGGACGTCACCGGGGACGAGCGCGGGGTCGTGCAGGTCGGCGGCGGTGGCGACGACGGTGGCCTCGGTCGGCCCGTAGGTGTTGAGCAGCCGGACGGAGGTGCCGACGGCCTTCCGCCAGCGGTCGACCCGTTCGGGCAGGGCCGCCTCGCCGCCAATGACGACGGTCCGCACGCCCTCGGGCAGCGCGGCGGCGCCGGTCGAGACCGCGTAGGCCAGCTCGTGCCAGTACGCGGTGGGCAGGTCCAGCACGCTCACCCGCAGCCGGGCGCACTCCTCCAGGAAGCGCGGCACGGACTGGGTCATGTCGTCGGCGCGGATCACCAGTGTGCCGCCGGCGCACAGGGTGAGGAAGAGTTCCTCCACGCTGGCGTCGAAGTGCAGGGGGGCGAACTGCAGGACCCTGTCTCCTTGTCGGATGCCGTAGCGGTGTGTGGCCGCGGCCACGAAGTGGGCCAGCGCGTCGTGGCCGATCTCGACGCCCTTGGGACGGCCGGAGGAGCCCGAGGTGTGCAGCACGTATGCCAGGTCGGCGGGTGCGGGCGCCGCAGGGAGGGTGCTGGTGGCGGGCCCGGGGTCCGGCTGGTCCGGCAGGAGTACGGCGTGGTCCGTGAAGTCGGCCGCGCGGTCGCCGGTCGTCACGACGAGTGCGGGAGTGGCGTCGGCCAGGAGGTGGGCTCTGCGCTCGGCGGGGGCCGCGGGGTCGAGGGGGCAGTAGGCGGCGCCCGACAGCAGCACACCCAGGATGGCGGTGACGGCGTCGATGCCCCGGGGCAGGGCCACCGCCACCACATCGCCCCGGCCCACGCCCCGGGCGGCCAGACGGCTGGCGATGTCCTGTGCGGAGTCGAGGAGTTGGGTGTAGGTGGTCCTGGTCCCGGCGTGCTCGACGGCGACGGCTCCGCCGCCGCGGGCGGCGTGGTCGGCGATCAGGCTCAGCACCGGGCGGGCGGGGGTCGGCAGCGGGCCGCCGTCCAGGAGGGTGGCAGGGACGGACACAGCCACGGTTGGGGACGCGCCCTCCAGCTCCCGCAGCGGCCGGTCCGGGGCGGCGACCGCCCCGTCGAGGAGAGCGAGCAGGTCCTCTTGAAAGGCGGCCGCCTCGCTCTCCGTGTACAGGTCCGGGTTGGCGTCCAGGGCGATGCGCAGACCGGTGCCGTCGGAGCGGTCGTAGATGTTGACAGCCAGGTCGTCGACGGGCCCCGCGGACACGTTGTGGACGGTGCTGCGGTGACCGGCGAACCGCAGGTCGTACTCGAACGGCATGATGTTCACGCCCGGCCCGGACAGCCGCCGCTGGCCGCCCACCAGCTTCAGGTCGCGGCGCAACTGCTCGTAGCGGTAACGCTGGTGGGGCAGCCCGGCGCGCAGTTCGCGGGAGACGCGGGCCGTGAGGTCGCGCAGGCTGTCGTCGGCGCTGACGGGCACGCGCAGGGGCAGGATGTTGCGGACCATGGCGGGCACGCGCAGGGAGACGGACCCGAGGCGGCCCATCGCCGGCAGGCTCAGGACGATCTCCGGGGCGCCGGTGACCCGGTGCAGGTGGGCGACGGTCACCGCGAGCAGTACCTCGGACCACGTCGCCGACAGGTCACGGGAGACCGTGCGCAGGGTGCCGGTCCGGGCCGGGGCGAGGTCGGTGACGTGACGGTGGAAGGTGCGGGCGGGCAGGACGGAGCGGCCTGCCGGGCTGGCTACCGGGGGACGGTCGGCGTACCGGTCGGTCCAGTAGGCGCGGTCCTTGGTGTGGCGGGCGGACTCACGGTAGGCCAGCTCTTCGGCGCGGACGGACTCCAGGGTGCCGAAGCCGCTGTCGGAGACGGGTTCGCCAGCCGTGAGAGCGGTGTAGACCTGGGCCACGCGCCGGGCGACGAGGGAGAGGCCGAAGCCGTCGAGGGCGATGTGGTGGACGCGGTGGTACCAGAGGTACTGGTCCTGGCCGGTGCGCAGCAGGGCGTGGCCGAAGACCGGGCCGCGGGTGAGGTCGACGGGTCGGGCCATGTCCTGGTCCATCCAGGCGAGGGCGGCGGTCTGCGGGGCGGGCTCGGCGGTGAGGTCGGTGACGCGGGTGTGCCAGTCGCCGGCCGGGGTGTCGACCTGCCAGGGGCGGCCGGTGTCGTCGGTGACGAAGGTGACGTTGAGGGCCTCGGTCTCGGCGACGACGTGGTGGAGTGCGGTGTCGAAGACGGCCGTGTCCACCGGGCCGTCGATACGCACGTACTCGGCGGTGTTGTAGGCGGGGCTCTCCGCGTCCAGCTGCTGGCCGGCCCAGATGCCTTCCTGGGCGGCCAGTAGCGGATGACGCCCGCCTGCCGACGTGCTGTCAGATGTCGGCACGGGCTGCTCCCTTCCGGCGTTCGGCCAGCAGCTGCCACCACTGGGCGAAGGAGGTGCGCTCGGCGAGCTCGACGAAGCTCACGTCGGCGCCGGCGGCCTGCCACCGCTCCAGCAGGGTGACGATGCGCAGGGAGTCCAGCCCCGCGTCCAACGGGCTGTCTTCCAGGTCGACTTCGTCGGGCCTCAGGAACAGGCACTCCGCCAGGTCGGAACGGAAACTGTCCGGGGTGAGGGCTTCAGGCATGGGGTTCTCTCTCAATGGCACGGCCGGGATGGGTCAGTTGACCTTGCGCGCGGAGTCGTTCCAGAAGCGGTCGCGCAGTTCGCGTCGGAGGATCTTGCCGCTGGGGTTGCGCGGGACTCTGTCGATGAACTCGTAGCGGGCGGGCAGTTTGAAGGCCGCCAGCCGCGGGACGAGGAAGGTGTGCAGGTCCCGGGGGCTCGGCTCGTGGCCCGAGACGGGGACGACGAAGGCGTGGACGTACTCGCCCCAGCGCTCGTCGGGGGCACCGACGACGACGGCCTCCGCCACGCCGGGGTGCGCCTCCAGTACGTTCTCGATCTCGGCCGGGTAGACGTTCTCCCCCGCGACGAGGACCGCGTCCTTGATGCGGTCGCGGATGAAGACGTAGCCGTCCTCGTCGACGTAGCCCGCGTCCCCGGTGTGGATCCAGCCGTCGACGAGGGTCTCGGCGGTCTTGTCGGGCAGTCCCCAGTACTCGACCATCCGGGCCGGGGTGTGCAGGCAGACCTCTCCGACCGCGCCCGGGGGCAGTTCGCGGCCCTGCTCGTCGATCACCTTGCTGCGTACCCCCGGGTAGGGGTGGCCCGCCGCCTGCATGAGGGGGCCGCCCGGGACATGGGCTGCCGGGGGCAGGCAGACGGCGGTGTTGCCGGTCTCGGTCAGGCCGTAGATCTGGGCGAACTCGCACTCCAGGACGGCGAGACTCTCCTCCAGCAGCGCCTCGGCGATCGGCGAGCCGCCGTAGACCGTCTTGCGGAGCGTGGTGAAGTCCTCGGCGCTGACGCCGGGTTCGGTGAGCATCATGCGGAGCATGGCGGGCACCACGCAGGCCGTGGTGATGCCCAGGTCGCGGATCAGGTCGACGGCCCGGCGGGCGGCGAAGGCGCGCATCGCGACGACGGTCGTGCCGGCGTTGAAGTTCTGGGTGGCCCACCACAGGCCGCCGACGTGGAACCCTGGGATGCCGATCAGCGCGATGTCCCCGGCGCGCCAGTCGATCCAGTCCAAGCCCTCGCTCGCCAGGGCGTCGCGGATCGCGAAGAAGCTGCGGTGGGCGAGCACGACACCCTTGGGCAGGCCGGTGGTCCCGCTGGTGTAGAGCTGGGCGACCGGGGTGTCGGAGGTGGCCTCGAACTCCGCTTCCGAATCGGCATGTTCGGCCCGCCAGGTCCCGAACGCGCTAAGTCGTACGACCGTTTCGGGCGGCGCGGTGGGCATGCCCTCGACGACCTGCGTGAACTCGTCCTCCAGGAAGAGAAGTCGAGTCCCGGAGTCCTGGAGGATGTGGCTCACCTCCGGTGCGGTCAGCCGCCAATTGACCGGCACCAGGACCGTGCCGCTCTTGGCGCAGCCGAAGAGGATCTCGTAGTAGTGCTCGGACTCCTTGCCGAGGTAGGCGACCCGGTCGCCCTCGCCGAGTCCGGCGGCGCGGAGGGCGTGGGCGACCCGGTTGCTGCCTCGGTGCAGCGCGTCGTAAGTGAGGGTGCGGCCTTCGCAGATCACCGCGGCCGTGTCGGGCCGGTGTTCGGCGTGGAAGCGGGTGGTCTGGACGAGGGTGCGCAGTCCGGGGTGGTGGACCCTGCCGTTCGCCGGCGGTGACGCCGTGGATGTCTCCATGGACAGTCCTTCGGTGGTCAGAGGATGTTGACGAAGGTGGTGATCAGGCGACGCTGACGAAGTCGGTGTCAGGGGATGTTGACGAACGCGAGGGTCGCCTCGCCGTCGCACCGGCCGCCGTCGGCGTCCCAGTAGCGGTACGACGTCTCGGCGTGCAGGAACGGGCTGCCGCCGCCCGGGGTGCGCCGGCTGACCGAGCAGAAGGCCATCTCCCCGGAGAAGGCACGGGCGTTGACCGGGCGGCGGAAATTACCGGCGAAGCGGGCGATGAGGATGTCTGGGAGCTGGTGGCGCCAGAAGTCGTCCAGGGTCCAGGTCTCGAACCCGGTCAGGAACCCTTCCTGCACGGACTTGGCGACCAGGTAGTACATCATCTGGTTGTAGGCGATGTTGACCTCGACCGAGTTCAGGTGGCCGGTGTCGTCGATGTAGCAGGACTCCGGGATCGCGAACGCAGAGCGGACGGAGGTGAGTCCGGCGGAGGCTGTGACCTCGGCGGACCTCAGGTACTTGCAGTGCTGCTTGTAGGGCGTCAGGACTCGGGCCAGCAGTTCCTCGTCGGTGGGGTACGACCGCTGGGACGGAACGACGGCTTGGCCGGTGACGGGCGCGGTCACGCGGCCGGTATCCCGTCGTACAGCCTGCGCTCGTCGTGGACGGTGACGCGGTGGGAGACGGTGGGTTCCGGGGTGGTGGTGTGGCGAGCGCGGTGGATGAGGCCGCGGTTGTCCCAGACCAGCAGGTCGCCCTTCTCGAAGCTCTGGAGATGGATGTTGGGGTGCTCGAAGGTGTCGTCGAGCTGGCCGGTGGCTTCGAAGAGGTTCTTGAGCAGTTCCTCGTCGAGCGGTTCGCCGTCCTGGTTCTCTATGCCGACGGTGAAGCCCTCGCTGATGTAGAGGACGGTCTCGCCGGTCATGGGGTGGGCGAAGGTGGTCGGCTGGCGAACGGCCGGGGTCTTGGTCTCGACCTCCTCGATGATCTCGGAGATCGGGCGGTAGACGTCGTGCGGGCGGATCTTGAAGTACTTCCGCACGGAGTGCCGGCACCGCGTTCCGGCGATCTCCTTCTTCAGCTCCTCGGGCAGCCGCTCGTACGCCCGGCCCATGTCGATGAAGTAGGTGCCGCGGTTCTTCTCCGGGACGACCTGCGGGTGGATCAGGGTGATGCCGAAGGGGTCGGGCATGAACTGGTAGTCGGCGTGCCAGAACTTGCCCGTCTTCGGCACGCCTATCTGCCTGCCGTTCTCCGGGACGTTGGAGGAGACGAATATCTCCGGTACGTCCGGGTGCTTGTACATCGGCTCGTAGTACGTCTCGGGGCGGCCCAGGCGCTTGCCGAGGGCGAGGAACTGCTCGGGAGTGAGGTCCTGTCCTTTCAGTACGGCGATCTTCTTCGTGTAGACGGCCTCCTTGAGGGTCTGGATGTCGGCGTCGGAGGCCGTGGTGTGGTCGAAGTCCTCGACGGTGACGCCGAGCGCGGCGCCGGGCTGTTTCTTGATCTGCATGGCTACCGGTCCTTCCGGGGTTCGGGCGGGGTGGTGTGGGGTCAGACGGTGGTGGTGCGGCGGGAGTCGACGAGAGCGGCGATCTGGCCGAGGGTGAGGTCGGGCTTGAGTTCGTCGTCGCCGACGGTGACACCGAGGTCGCGTTCGATGCGGATGCTGATCTCGACCGTGGTCAGGGAGTCGACGTCCAGTGCGCCGAGGGTGGCCTCGGGGCGGATGAGGTCGGCGGGTACGTCGTGCAGGCCGACGATGACGTCGACGAGCCGCTCGTAGGTGGTCATGGTGTGGTCCGTTCCGGTTGAGGGCTTGGGACGAGCGTGGGCCAGGTCAGGAGGCAGGAGCCCCAGGTGAGGCCGCCGCCGAAGGCGGTGAGCAGGAGGCGGTCGCCGGGGTGGATCCGCTTGGCCGCCATGGCATCGGCCAGGGCGAGCGGGATGGAGGCGGCTCCGGTGTTGCCGCGGGTGTCGACGTTGGTGACACAGCGTTCCTGGGGCAGACCCAGGTCGTCGGCGACGGAGTGAAGGATGCGCAGGTTGGCCTGGTGGGGCACGAAGTGGTCGACGTCGTCGGTCGTCCAGCCGGCCCCGGACAGCGCGGTTCGGGCGGAGGCTGCCATGCGGGTCACAGCGTGGCGGTAGACCTCCTTGCCGCGCATCGCGAAGTGCTGTTCGGCGTGGGTGGGTTCGCCGCCGGTGGAACGCTGGCGGGAGCCGCCGGCGGCGACCGTGATCAGGTCCTCGTGAGCGCCGTCGCTGCCCAGGTCGAAGTGGCCCACCGCGCCGGGCTCTTCAGCGTGTCCCGCGCGCAGGACGACCGCTCCGGCGCCGTCCCCGAAGATGATCGCGTTGCTCCTGTCCAGCGGGTCGACGATGGTGGAGTAGGTGTCCGCGCCGATCAGCAGGACCCGCTCGGCGACGCCGGAGGCGATCAGCCCGGACGCCGTGGCGAGGCCGTACACGAATCCGGTGCACACCGCGCCGACGTCGAACGCCGCGGCTCCCGCCAGGCCGAGGCGGTTGGCCACCACGGGCGCGGTGGCCGGGCAGGGGCGGTCCGGGGTCGTCGTGGTGACGATCAGCGTGTCGACCGTCTCGGTTCCGGCCGACCGCAGTGCGCGCCACCCGGCCTCGACGGCGAGGTCGGAGGTCGCCTGCCCGGGCTCGGCGAAGTGCCGTCGGCAAATCCCGGTGCGGGTGCGGATCCAGGTGTCGTCGGTGTCGAGCCGCTCGGCGAGTTCGTCGTTGGTGACCACGCGGGGCGGCACCCATCCGGCGAGTCCGCACAGGACGGCAGCCGGACCCGGCGGTCTGGGGGTCTTGCTGGGCACAGCGGTTCTCCTCGTGGGATGAGAAGGCTCGTGGGTCAGAACGGGGCCGGGTGAGGCGTCTAGGCGGCGGAGGTCGTGGTGGTGCGCAGGGCCAGGGTGAGCGGCACGGCGCAGCAGAGGCCGGCCGCGATGGTGAAGACGGCGATACGTATGCCGGTGAGCAGGGCGTCGGCCGGCGGGCCCTGGCCGACGCCCGACGACAGGGCGACCAGCAGGGCGAGGCCGACCGCGCCGCCCACTTGGAGGGTGGTGGAGGCCATGCCGGAGGCCACGCCCTGGTCCTCGGCGGCCACTCCTGAGGCAGCGGCGATCCACATGCCGGTCCAGGCGGCACCCTGGCCGAGCCCAAGAAGCACGATGCCGGGCAGCAGCAGGGTGTACGAGCCGTCTCCGGTGAGCGCGAGCCCGAGAGTGGCCGCCCCTCCCGCGCCCAGCATCATGCCGCCGGCCAGCATGCGCCCCACCCCGACGCGGGCGACGGCCAGTTCACCGGCCTTGGTGCCCAGGGCGGTCACCACGGCGGGGACGAGGAACGCCAGTCCGGTGGCGAACGCGCTGTAGCCGCGCACGTTCTGGAAGTAGAGGGTCATAAAGTAGGGCAGTGAGCTGAAGGTGGCGCTGTAGAGGGCGGTGACCGTCATCGCGGCGACCAGCCCGCGGTGGGCGAACAAACGCGTCGGCACCAGGGGGTCGCGCGCACGGGTCTCGACGACCGCGAAGACGGCCAGCAAGGTGACCGCGAGTGTGGCACTGAGCAGCGCTGACGGGCTGCCCCAGCCAGCCTCGGGGGCGTGCACCAGCAGGAACACCAGGAGCGTGATCCCGCCGGTTCCGGCCAGCGCGCCCATGACGTCGAACCGACGGGGGCCGGTCCGCGGGCCGTCCGCAGGGAAGAGCCTCCGCCCCGCCCACGCCAGCGCCGCCGCCACGGGCACGTTCACGAAGAAGACGGACGGCCAGCCGAACGCCTCGACGAGCACGCCGCCCAGCAGTGAACCGAAGCACAGGCCGCCGGCCCCCGCAGCGCCCCACACCGCCAGGGCCCGGTTCCGGGCGGGACCCTCCTCGTAGATCGTGTTGATCAGGGCGAGAGTGGCCGGGAACAGCAGCGAGCCGCCGATGCCCTGCACCGCGCGGACGGCGACCAGGACGGCCGCCGACCCGGACAGCCCGCCCACCAGCGAGGACCCCGCGTATACGAGGGCCGCGGCGACGAAGGTCCGGCGTCGGCCCAGCAGATCGGCCATCCGGCCGCCCAACAGGAGGAAACCACCCGTCGTCACGACGTAGGCGCTCACCACCCACTGGAGATCGTGCGGGGAGAAGCCGAGGCCGGTGCCTATGTCGGGAAGGGCGACGTAGACGATGTTGTAGTCGAGCGCGATGACCAGCTGGGCCAGCGCCAGAACGAGAAGGGACAGTCGCGCCCGCACCGGTCGACATCCTCCTCACCCGCCAATGGGAAACGGAAAAGAAAACTCAGATCAAAAAATCGAATCGGTCGATCATTTTCAGTCACCATAACACTCCGAAGAGGGCTAGGAAATGCCCCGCGAGGGAACATGCACCGAGAGCGCCGATTCCATTTCAGGGCAGCACATAATTCCGACAGCGCCACACTGCCGGATGGTTATTCGGTACGGATATTCAGACCGTCAGCCGTCTCCCATGAGGCGCCTGATCTCGTTGATGAGCGTGGTGAGGGCCTGCCGCTCCGGAATGGTCGTTTCCGGATGCCAGAGGTCTACGAGAAGACACGTCCGTGGCCTGTCACCGTCATTACGTGCCTCGTGCTCAAAGGAGTAGTCGAAAAGCAGACACTTCCCCTCCACCCAGGAACGGGTTTCACGCGCCACCGTGATACTGCAACCATCCGGAATATCCACGGCGAGATGCAGATTGATACTGAAGTTCCACAGGTCGCAGTGCGGGGCTATGGCCGCACCCGGCAACAGGGTGGAGAAATGACATTCTAGGAGGGGACATATCTTTTCCGTCCTGACGGCGAACTCGTCGAGCACCTTGTACGCCGTGGGCACGGTGCCCGCCGATTCCTCGACCAGTCCGCCGCCCCGGTACAGATAGAGGGCCTGCCAGTCCTCCTGGCGGGTCAGATAGTGCTCGTAGCCCGAGAACGCCTCCCGGCGCCCCGCCCAGGCGGCGGTCAGCTCCTCCTTGATCACCGGATGAGCGGCTTCGAGCGCCTCGACGACCGGGGTCAGTTCGGGATGGCTGCGAGGGTCGTGCCAGGGGGTGGGCGACAGCCCCGGAAGGATCCACTTTGCGCCCTGCTGGAGCAGGTGTCGCGGGCCCCCTCCCCCGGGTTCGAGCATGAGTTCCACACGTCTGATGGAGTCCGCGCCGTGCTCGCCTCTGATCTCTGCGAAGGCGTTCTCTATCTCGGGTGTCATGCAGGCCCCTCCTGACCGCTACCGTCGCGGCCGACCGCCAGGTCGGTGTCGCAGTAGTAGTCGGGGCAAGAGCCCGGGGAGTTCCCGCGAGATTCCGTCAATTCTGCGGAACGGCACAGGACTTACCCCCCTCCCTCCAGCGCCGTAGGTGAACGGGGCGCACCGAGGACCGCGCCGGACCGGCCCGGCGTCGTGGGCACGCGCCGGTCGCACAGGGCGGTGAGCACGGGATCCGCGGTCCACACCAGCAGAGTCACCCGCGGTGCCAGGCAGCGGAATCGCTTGATGTTGATTCCCACACCTCAGTAGTCGGCCGCCCTTGCCGTCGAGTTCCCGGCGGCACGGCCCGATCCGAGGACCGTACCGCCGGGGATGGAGGCAACATCGCTCACAGCGCCGAAAGGCGTCAGGCAGCGAGGGCGCTCGCAGCCTCGGCCTCCTGCAGCAGCCGTTCGAGGGTTACGCGGGCTCGGGACACGCGGGAGCGGACCGTGCCGACAGGACAGCCGACGAAACCGGCCGCCTCCTCGTACGACAACCCGACCACCTGGGTCAGCAGGAACGCCTCCCTGCGTTCGTCGGGCAGGGTCTCCAGGAGGTCGAGCAGGGCAATACCGTCGTCGAAGCCCGGCAGGTCGCGGGGCTGGGTGCCCTCCACCGCCGTCTGCCAGTCGACGGCGTCCGCGATCCTGGGGCGGACCGCGGCGCGACGCAGGCTGTCGGCGACCGCGCGGCGCGCGATCGACAGCAGCCAGGTACGGGCCGAGGCCCGGCCTTCGTAACGGTGCAGGCTGCCGAACGCCCGCGCGAAGGTGTCCTGGGTCAGGTCGCGGGCGGTCTGGGGATCACCGCTGAGGTGAGCCACGTAACGCAGCACGTCACCGTGCAGGGCGCGGACGAAGTGCTCGGCCGCGTCGGGGTCTCCGCCGCGGGCGGCCAGCGCCCACGTGGTCGCCGACGCGTCCATGGAGGCACGATCCGCCCGTGCGGGCATGACAGAGATCATCTCGTGATGTCCTTCTCGGGTCTTCCGGGGCCAGGCCCGCACAGGGGTATGGCTCACCGGCGCATGGGTGCGCCCGTACGCAGAGGTAGGGCGATGCCCGGAGCCCGTCAGGAACAGTCCGCTCGCGGCGGCGCGTGGGTGTGCCGAGCAGAGGAGCTAGGCACATCTGCGCGCGAGAACACCGCAGGACGAGAGGACAAAGGGGCTCCGGTGGATCCGGCTGTCTCAGCGGACAGCGGCACCCACGGGCGGCCCCCGGAAGGTGAGCGAACAGCACAGAAGCAGACGCACCGGGGCCGGAGCGTCGACAGCACGGCGCCTGTGTACGTCAGGGCGGCGGAACGGCGTGGGCAGGGCCCCGAGCAGCCGCAGAGGGACCGCCAGCCAGGCCGCCGCCGCCCGGAGAACGCGGAAGACGGCCCGCTCGCCGTAGGCGAGCCACAGCCCGCACAGGACCGCGGCCAAGAGGTGCGCGGCGAACATGCCGACCGAGGCCGCACCGCTCGTGCCGGCCATATCGTGCATGACGTGCATATGGTCGAGGCCGGCCATGCCGTGGACCGTGTGGCCGGCCGACCCCATGTCCATCCCGCCCGTGGAGCCCATGCCCATGGTGCTCGCGCCCACCGAGGGACGGGTGTGGGGCATGGCCGTGGGGCCGGACGCCGACGACTGCGCCAGCGAGAAGGTCTCGTGGAGCACCGCCTGGGCAGCAGTCACGACCGCGACGATCGACGTGCGGCCGCGTTCGTCCCCGGCGAGCAGCCAGCCTGCCACGCCGGTCCCGATCGCTCCCGCGGCCATGGCCCACCAGGGGACGGGGGTTCCCGACATGGTCGCGTGACCGAGGGCGGCGAGCAGCACGCAGGCGGCGGCGAACACGCCGGCCCGCGCTGTGCGGCACCACCCTGGGACAGTCATAGCCCGCTCATCCTCGCACCCGGGGTCCGATCGTCGTCAGGGGGTACGTAGGATCCCCCATCCTCCGACTCACCGACAAGGAGGTGACACAACTCACAGCAGACGCACGGGAACTCAGGGAGCGCAGGGGACGACTACTGCAGCGACACCGTACCCGGTCGCACCACCACGGCCAGGACTCTGACCGGGCCGCTGCGTCGGAATTCCAGGGTGAACGGCACGAGATCACCCGAACGCCACGCGTGCGAGGGCGCGGGCACCGTCAGGTCGATCCCGCTCGGCGACATGGCGAGGCTGTCGCCCGCCGTGACGGAGACGGAGTCGATGGCGGACCGGTAGGCCGCGTTGCCCTGTTTCATGCGGTGCCGGGAGAGTGTGACGTCGCCGGGGACGTCACGGGCGGTGATCCGGACGAGTGCGTCGGCGGAGCCGCCTTCGTTGGCGATGCGGAAGAACGCCGCCGTGTCCGGGACTCCGGCGGACGGCAGCAGGACCCGCCCCTCCGTGACGCGGATACGCGCCGGGCTGCCGGCCCTGCCCGTGCCGACCCAGGTGGTCAGCCCCGCCAACGCCACACTGCACGCCGCGACGGGCACCAGGACTGCGAGCGTGCCGTCCCGCAGCCGCCGCCGGTCGAAGCCCCTCGGTGAGGAGAGCCGATCCTTGATCCGCCTCATCGCACACCGGCCTTCCCACCGCGCGTCCCGTGCGCCCGGCCACGGGCCGGAGACGGCTGCCAGCTGCGCAGCCGCAGGCTGTTCGCCACCACGAGCACGGAGCTCACCGACATCGCCGCGGCGGCGACCATGGGGTCGAGCAGGCCGACCATGGCGAGCGGCACGGTGACGACGTTGTAGCCGAAGGCCCATGCCAGGTTGGCCCGGATCGTGCCCAGAGTGCGCCGGGCCAGCCGGACCGCGTCGACAAGGGCCTCGATGTCTCCGCGGGCCAGGGTCAGATCGGCCGCGCCGATGGCCACGTCGGTGCCGCTGCCCATGGCGATGCCCAGATCGGCGCCGGCGAGCGCTGCGGCGTCGTTCACACCGTCGCCGACCACCGCGACCCGTGCGCCCTCCAGCTTCAGCTCCCGTACGAGGGCGGCTTTGTCCTCGGGGGTGCAGCGGGCGTGCACCTCGTCGATGCCGAGCGCGGCTGCGACGGCCTCGGCAGGCGCTTTGCGGTCGCCGGTGGCCAGCACCGGGCGGATGCCGAGCCGACGCAGCCGGTCCACCGCCCGGTAGCTGCCGGGGCGCACCACGTCACCGACGGCGATCAGCGCCTTCGCCCGGCCGTCCACCCGCACCAGAACCGGTGTGTGCGCGGCCTGCTCCGCCGCGGTCAGCGCTTTGGCCAGCGCGCGCGGCAGCTTGCCGTCCGGCGCGCCCACCTCGATCACAACACCGTCCACACAACCGCTGATCCCGTACCCGGGGACTGCGGCGAAGTCCGTGACGTCCGGCAGCGGTTCGTCGTCCCCCGTACGGCGCGCGTACGCGGTGATCGCCCGCCCGATCGGGTGCTCGGAGCCCTGCTCCACGGCCCCGGCCAGCCGCACCACCGTCTCCTGCCCGAGGGTGCCCGGCAGCGCGGTGACCTTGGCCACCGTCATGTGACCGGTGGTCAGCGTGCCGGTCTTGTCCAGGACGACCGTGTCCACATGCTGAAGGGCCTCCAGCGTCTGCGGCCCTCTCACCAGCACGCCCAACTGCGCCCCACGCCCGGTCGCGGCCATCAGGGCGGTCGGTGTCGCCAGCCCCAGCGCGCAGGGGCAGGCCACGACGAGAACGGCCACACAGGCCGTTAGGGCCGCCTGCAGATCGGCCCCGGCACCCAGCCAGAACCCGAGGACGGTCACCGCGATGGCGAGGACGACGGGTACGAACACTCCGGCGACCGCGTCGGCCAGCCGCTGTGCCCGCGCCTTGCCGGCCTGCGCCTCCGTGACGAGGCGGGTGATCCGCGCCAACTGGGTGTCCGCGCCGACCGCCGTGGCCTCGACGAGAAGCAGTCCACCGGCGTTGACGGCACCGCCGACCAGAGCCGAGCCGGGGCTCACTTCCACGGGCTCACTCTCGCCGGTGACCAGGGACAAATCCACGGCGGAGGTACCCTGCGTCACCCGCCCGTCGGTCGCGACCCGCTCACCCGGGCGCACCACGAAGACCTGCCCTACGCACAGCTGCCCGATGGGAATGGACCGCTCGCCGAGCTCGTCCCGTACCGACACCTTCTTGGCCGCCAGCTCGGCGAGCGACCGCAGCGCCGCCCCGGTCCCCCGCCGGGCCCGTCCCTCGAGGAACCGCCCGGTCAGCACGAACAGCGGGACGCTCACGGCCGCTTCCAGATACAGGTGCGCCATGCCCTCCGACGCGGCAGGCAGGAGGCTGAACGACATCCGCATCCCGGACTCGCCCGCCCCGCCCAGGAACAGCGCGTACACCGACCACGAGAACGACGCCACGACCCCCAGCGAGACGAGGGTGTCCATGGTGGCCGTGGAGTGACGCAGCCCGCGCAGCGCCCTGAGGTGGAAGGGCCAGGCGCTCCACACCGCCACCGGGGCGGCCAGTACGAAACACAGCCACTGCCAGTTGCGGAACTGCAGGACCGGCACCATCGACAGCACCAGCACCGGCACGGCCAGCAGCGCGGTGACCGTGATCCGTTCCCGCTCGCGCCGGGACTCGGCCTCGTCCTCGTCCACCGCCCCGGAGTCCTCGCCGTCCTCACTCGCAGGCAGTGCGGCCTGGTACCCGGCCTGTTCGACCGCGGTGACGAGGGCCTCGGGCGCGACATCGGCCGGATGGCTGACCCGGGCGAGCCCCGTGGCCAGGTTGACCGTGGCCGTGACGCCCTCCAGCTTGCCGAGCTTCTTCTCCACCCGCCGCACACAGGCCGCGCAGGTCATCCCGCCCACGGTGATGTCCGTGACGACCAGGCTCGCCGTCGGTTCGACCGCCATCACTCACCGCTCCCATGGCTCATCCCGGGCATGTCGTCCATGCCCCCGCCATTCCCACCGCTCCCGCCGCTGCCCCCGGTTCTTCCGGTGCCGTGCATGCCGGGCGCCACCGGCCCCGCCGCCGACCCGACGGCATAGGACACCGAGAACAGCAGCACCAGCAGGATCAGGAATCCGCAGAGCGCCGGAGGCGGCAGCAGTCTGCGGCGGGTCGCACCGGTGGAGCGGGGTGACAACGGAATATCGGCCATGCCCGGCCTTCCTGGTCGCATCGAACCGTCGTGCAGGTGATGGCAGTTGTAGCCGTACCGTTCCAGTTGTCGGATCGACGGAGAGACAAGTTCCGGGACCTAATCGTGACTTGCCTCACAATCGCTGACACCACCGAAACCCGCGGAGCGGGAGCCGCAGGCGCGGGCGGCGGCCACGGATACGGGACACGGGCAGGCGCACCCGGGAGCCCCTCGACAGGCAGTCGGGTCCGTCACGCGTTGGAGGAGTCGGACAGAGCAAGGTCCGAGTTCCGGCACGCCTTTTGGCGTACGCCCCAAGAAGGATGACCGCTCGGCGGACGTGTGCTCTGCCGACGGGTCACCGTCGGCAGAGCACACCACCCTCACTCGGGCCGAGATCCGCCGGAGCGGCTGCGCACGATGGCGAAGGCCGCCGCGGCCAGGCCCAGCACACCCACGATCAACCCGGCGACACCGAGCTCACGGGCCGTCGAGTCGCTGCCGGCCACGGTCGAGTCGGAGCTGTCGGAGCCCTTCTGGGCCGCCGACGAGGTGGCCGAAGCACCGCTTCCCAGGTCCTGTGCGTCTTTGGCTGTGAGCTTGAGGACCGGCGCCGGGTTCTCCGGCTCCTCGTCACCCTTCGCCGCCTCCTCGATCCAGCGGACGGTCTTGCCGTCGGAGTACGTCTGGAGAGTCTTGAAGGTCAGCTGGTCCGTGTCCTCGGGAAGCTGGCCGAAGGCCACATCGAAGTCCTCGAAGTGCCCGGGGTCGATCTTGCCGCCGGTCCAGGTGATCTCGGACACCGCGTCCGTGATGGTGCCGTCGTCGGTCTTGACCGGTGTCTTGAGCTTCGTGTTCGTGACCTTGGCCGTCCAGCCGTCCCCTGGGGAGACGAGGACGCCGAGGACGGGGTGGTCGGTGGGCAGGAAGACCTGCACCTTGGTGGTGGAGGCGGTGTCCTCCTCATTGGGGACCCGGAAGGTCAGGACGCCGTCGGTGGCACCCTTGGCGTAGCTGTCGGGGTGGACGGTGACGTGCGCGGACGCGATGCCCGCGGCGGCCAGGACTCCAAAGGCGGCCAGGGCCGTGACGGTGCCGGCGCGGCGCAGCGTGGTGCGTACTCGGGACATGGGTGGGTCGATCTCCGTGACTGGAAGGAGTGTGCCGGGGTCAGCTCGGGTACCAGGTCCCGGCGGCGGACCGCGCCGCTGCACCGCGTGCCGCAGGAGGACACGCCGCACTCGCCACGGTTCCCCGCCGCGAGGCCGTCCAGCCTCCCCGGCGTCCGGCACGAATGGGCACCCGCCGCTCACCCGCCACCAGGCCACCAGGCCCGGAACCAGCACGGCGGTTCGGCGCAGCAGCGACCACAGCGCGGCCTCCCCGCACCGCAGCCACCATGTCAGCACGAGTGCCGCACCGGCATGAGCGGCGGTGGCGTGCGGGGTCAGGGCGTGAGTGGAGGACATATGCATGCCGTGCATGACCATCGTGGTGTGCGGCCCTGCGGCGCCGAACACGAGGTGCAGTCCGCCCTGGGCGGTGAGCGTCCCGCCACCGATGGCCGCGAGCGACCGCTCCCGGCCGCCCAGCAGATACCCGGCCGCGAAGACCGGCACGAGCCCAATGCCCTGCACCCACACGAGCGGTGCCACACCGGTCGCCAGCGTGTGCCCCCCGGCGGCGAGCAGCACGCACAGCGCGGCGAACACCGCCGCGCGCAGGCTCCGTACCGCCGGGGACGCACTCATGCCCCCGATGCTGCCATGCGGCCGAGGGACCTTCTCCCTCGCCTGGGCCGTGAGCACCACCAGTGCGCCCTGTCCGGCTCGGCCTGCCCTCCTCTCAGGAGTCGGATGCAGGCGCCGTCCGGTTCCCGGCTCTCGCGCAGAGGCCGCAGCGACGAAGAGGTCGCAAGCACGGCGTCCCTGCTCTTCGCCGACCCGGACAGGCGGCGTGAGGATGGATCACGCGTCGAGTGTCAGCCACCCGCTCCGAGACGGGCGGACCACCGCTGTTCCACCCTGGCCAGCCGCCAGTACGCCAGCGCCGCCGCCCAGACGACGACGAAGAGGCCGACGATGACATAGCCCACGTTGTCCAGGTCCAGCCCGGCGATCCAGCCGGTCACCGCGTCGCGCAGATCGAGCTTCTCGTGCAGCACCCCGACCAGTTCGATGGTGCCGATCAGGAAGGCGACGGCGATGGACAGGCCGGTGATGGTGAGGTTGTAGAAGACCTTGCGCACCGGGTTGGAGAACGCCCACTGGTAGGCGAAGTTCATGAAGGTGCCGTCGAGCGTGTCGAACAGGCTCATCCCTGCGGCGAACAGCAGCGGCAGGCACAGGATCGCGTACCACGGCAGCCCGGCCGCGGCACCGCTGCCCGCCATCACCATCAGGGTGACCTCGGTCGCGGTGTCGAAGCCGAGACCGAACAGGAAACCCAGGGGGAACATCTGCCCGGGCCGGGTGATCGACCTGGTGAAGCGGCCCAGGACACGGTTCATGAACCCGCGCGAGTCCAGGTGCTGTTCCAGAGCGGCCTCGTCGTACGTCCCCGATCGCATCGCCCGGAAGACCCGCAGAATGCCGGCGAGCGCCACGAGGTTGAGCGCCGCGATGAGGTAGAGGAAGGTCCCAGAGACAGTCGTGCCGACGACCCCGAGAGTCTGGTGGGTACGGGAGTCGTCGTTGAGCAGTGTGCCGGCGAGCTGTGCGCCTCCCGCGACCAGGGCCGCCATGGCGACCACCACGCTGGAGTGACCGAGCGCGAACCAGAAGCCGACCGACACCGGCCGCTTGCCGTCGGCCATCAGCTTGCGGGTGGTGTTGTCGATCGCGGCGATGTGATCGGCGTCGAACGCGTGCCGCATGCCCAGCGTGTACGCGGTCACCCCTAGGCCGAGCCCGAACGCCTTGGAACCGACCTCGTAGTGCCCCGGCACGACCAGCAGGAACAGGATGCCGAACGCCACGACGTGCAGCGCGGCGATCACCACCAGCAGCCCGGCGGTACGGACGGTGTCCTCGCGCCTCCAGCGAAAGTGTGTGGACTCGGTGGGCAGGGTCATACGATCACGCTCCAGCACCTCGTGGATCACCTCGTGAAGTGCCGTGGCCGGTCTCCTGGCTTACGGGTGCGTGCGTGTCCGTCCCGGCCTTCCCGTCCGCCGGGCGGCGAACAGTGACCGTGCACAACTGGGATGGATACTCCCCGATCACAGTGGCGAGGGCCGCTCCGGTCTGAACCCCGCGAAGGGCTGTCACCGGTCTTCCCGAACACCACGGCTTGCCCACCGTACGGGCCAACACGCACGGCTGCACAGCTGCGCCGCCACGCAGGTATCCAAGATCACATCGGGCCACACGAGAGGAGGTCCCCGTGTGCCTCGTTCCCGCCGAGCACTCCCACCACCGCCTCATCGACGGACACCGGATCTGCCATGTCATCGACACCATCGGCGAGCCCGGCCGCATCCTGCCCCCCTGGGCCGAGCGTTTCTCCCCGCTCTCCTGGCCTCTCCGCCCTCCCCTCTTCATGGCCCCGCGGCAGACAGGCCCCCTCGCCGTACGTCGGACCTGGCGATCGCGACCGGCATGAACGACTCCGCTGTGCCCCAGCCCGCAGGGCCGGTCCGAAACGGGAGCCGTCCCGCGAATCCCGGTCACCTCAATTTGTATGTAGTCGGGGCCGATGGCCGCTTGGTTCCCGGCCCTGGACCGATGGCGTGGTGAGGCGCGTCGTGCGCTGCAGGCGCCACGGAGAGACCGGGCGAGGCTGCTAGCTTCGCGCACCTGGTTCGAGGGCGATGCCGGGATCACCGGCGGGTGCGGAGGCGGCCGTGGCGAAGGCGAATGGAATTCCCGAGGAAGCGGCCGGTGTTCCTGTTCGGCGTCGCAGCCTGCTGACGTCGGCTGCACTGGCGGCGGGCCCACCGGTCTCGGTGGCCGCTTGCACTCACAGCCCCCGGCGTTCGGAGCCCGAACGGTACGCCCCACCGCAACACGGGACCGTGGCCCGCCTGGTCGCCGTCCCGGAGAAGAACCGCGGCGTCGACTGGCTCAGATCGGCCCTTCAGGTGGCCGTGGAAATCGAGTTCTCCACCATCCCGCCCTATCTGTGCGGCTGGTGGTCCATCAAGAACCGCAAGTGTGATGCCGCCCAGCTGATCCGGCGCATCGTCTCCGACGAGATGTACCACCTCGGCATCGTCTGCAATCTGCTGGTGGGGTTGGGAGGCCGCCCGCGGATCAGGGAGTCGGCACCGGTCTACCCGGGTCCGTTGCCGGGCGGGGTGCATCCAGGGGTCGACGTGTACCTGTCGGGCTTGACCAAGGCACTCGTGCGGGACGTGATGATGGCCATCGAGGCGCCTGCGGCGCCACTGACCGACAGCGCGCGTGAACCCCTCAGCATCGGCCACTTCTACGACGAACTGCTGAAGGCGTTCCGGGTGGTGGCACCCGATCTTTCCGTCGACCGGCAGATGCACGAACGCATCGGTGAGGACACACTCAGACCCGCCAAGACCCTGGAGGACATCGAGCGCTCGATCGAGATCATCAAGGACCAGGGGGAAGGCACCTCGGTCTCCCCGGCCGACGGCCTGGGCGACGGCCACATGGCGCACTACTACGCCTTCGCCGAGATCTACCACGGCCGGCAACTGCGTGAGACCGGCGGCAAGTGGCAGTTCACCGGAGCACCGGTCCCCTTCCCCGACACACGGCCCATGTCCATGGTCCCGACGGGCGGCTGGAGCCGGCCGCCCGCCGAGGCCCGGCGGCTCCTGGAAGACTTCGACAGCACGTACACCGCAGTTCTGGAAGCGCTCGACACGGCGTGGGGCGAAGGCGACCCCCACAGTCTCAGGACGGCTGTGCGGCGTATGCGCAGACTGGAGGCTCCTGCCGTGGACCTGATGGAGATGCCCATCACCGGCGCCAAGGAGACCTATGGCCCTCAGTTCCGCCCCCGCGGATGACCCACGCCGGTCGGGGAGTTCCCGTGCCGTGTCCTACGGATCGGCCATACGACGCGTATCGTGACTGCGTCCTTGCTCCGCGTCCTCGAAAGCGGCAAGCCAGAGTACGCCGGTGCCCGCGCCGGACACTGCGTCCCGTCGTAGCCGCTGCGCGCAGAAGCCCCGCCGGAGCCCGCGGTGAGTCCAGGAGGACCGGCGGACACTGAACGTTCCGCTGGCAGCGCGGTGCATCGTCCGCGGCGCGTTGTGGCTGTGCGTCATGTCAGCGATGTGGCACGTGCGTTACGTCTGTGCAGGGCCCTTGCGCTATTCCTCTAGAGGGCTCAATCCTTCGGCTGACGCACAGGAGATGTACGGGAAAGACGTGAGGAAGCCGGCCCCGGCCAGGTCGGCGCTGGCGTCGGTGGGGCGGTGTAGTCCGACGTGCGCAGCAGGGGTCACTTCCTCAGTTTGGCACGCCCCTGACAAGACAAGACTTCCAGGCTGCCTCACGGACGTGGCGGGCACGAGGCGCTCGTAACCGAGCCACGTGGGCGGCGCCCCGGCGAACATTTCCTGCCGGAAGCACCGGAAATCAAGGTCCCATGATCGGTCATGGACCTCCTGCGTCGTCGAGAGCGGTATCCGTTCCGGACGATCCCGCGAGGCAGCTGCCGGGGCGGGAAATGCCGTGGCTGCGACCACCGGCCGCCCCTGAGGTTCAGCGCCGCGCCACGGATTCGACGTACTGGTTTCGCCGGCACCGAGATCGGCGGTCAGTCCTTGACCGCGACGAGGACGTGACTGTCGCCGAACTGCCAGACCGGGGTGATCCGTTGAAGTCCCGCTTGCCGCAGCAGCTCGATATGGCGGGCCAGCGTCAGGCCGTTGTCGTTTCCGCCCTCATTGCCGTGCGCCGACTGCCGCTGCCCGCGCTCGGCGAACAGATCGGCCAGTTCGGGGTCCTGAGCCGCCGCTTTCCACCAGGTTTCCCAGTCCTCGTGCTCGAAGGCCCGCAGCCGTTCCGCCCGGCGGCGTCCCACATGTGCGGTGAGGTGCGAGCAGTGCGGGCCGCCCTGGGGGAAATGGTCGCCGTTGACGAAGGCGCCGTCGGGACGCAGGAGCGCCGCCAGACGTCGGTAGGTACGCACGAGGGTCGGCTCGGCGAGGTAGTGGAGGGCGGTGGTCGAGACGACCGCGTCCAGGGGGCGGTTCAGAACGAGGTCATGGGTCCATCCGTCGCTCCCGATCACCGTGTCCACGTAGCGGGCGGCGCCCGGGTGGTGCGTACGGCCCAGCTCCAGGAGCAGCGGGTCCATGTCCACGGCGACGATCTCCGCGTCCGGCAGGCGTTCGGCCAGCCGGGCGGACAGCGACCCGGGCCCGCAGCCCAGGTCGAGGAGGAGAGGTCTCGTCCGGCCTGCCGTGACGTGCTCCACCACATCGCAGATCACGGTGAACCGCTCCTCGCGATCGACGGCGTACCGCTCCTGCTGCCGCTCCCAGCGCTCCACCCACAGCCTGGCCGTCGCCATGCTCACGCCCATCCGTCGCGCCACCTCTGTCGTCTCGCACCACGCGTCTCGCGCCTCGCGCGTCACGCACCATCGCGGCGCCAACCTATAAGATGGAAACGGTTTCCATTGGCGTCTCGCTGGCATTCAGCCCAACGTCGCGAGCACGGCGAGCAACCGGTCGATTTCCTCTTCTGTGTTGTACACATGGACGCTGACCCGTACGGAACCCTCCGCCTTGTCCGCGCCCGCCTGGCACAGGCCATCGGCCCGGACCATGAAGCCGTGGCTGAACAGGATGAAGCCGAGGTCGTCGGAGGGGATGTCGCGGTGGCGGAAGGTGACGATGCCGTGGCGCCGCTGGGCGGTGGAGTCGGCGGCCAGGCTGTGTCTGCAGCCCAGGATCTCGTAGGGCGCGAGGTGTCGGAGTCCCTCGGTCAGGCGGGAGGTGAGGGCGACGCTCCAGCGGGCGATCCGGTCCGTGCCGGCCCCGTCCAGCCAGTCGAGCGCTGCCTCCAGGGCGGCGCAGCCCACGGTGTTCGGTGTGCCGTCCCAGCCGCCGGGACGGAGTACGGGTCCGCGTGCGTTCCTGGCCCAGATCGCCCCGGAGCCGGGCAGGGCGAGCGCCTTGTGTCCGGAGAAGACCATGAAGTCCACGTCGAGGTCGGTCACGGAGACCGGAAGGTGGCCGATGCTCTGCGCTGCGTCCAGGCAGATCGGTACGTCCGGGCCGACGGCCTCGCGGATGCGGTGCACGTTCATGTCGCCGCCGTAGACATGGTGGAGGTGGGTGGCGGCGACGAAGCGGGTGCGCGGGCCGACGTTCTGGGCCAGTGCCCTGTGGTCGTAGTCGCCGGACGCTTCCTGGTAGGGCAGTTCCCGCACGCGTACGGCCACGCCCCGGTCGGCCAGCGTCTGCTGCGCCTCCAGCCACGGGTCCAGGTTCGCTCGGTGGTCGGCGAAGGGGACGAGGATCTCGTCGCCGTCGGTGAGGTGGTCGGTGAGCCAGTCGCGGGCGACAATCCGCAGTCCTTCGGTGGTGCCGCTGGTGAGGTGGACGGCGGACGGTCCGTCCGGATCGTGATCGCCGAGGAACTCCTTGACGCGCCGGCGGGTGCGTTCCACCAGCTCCGTCGTGCGGTTGGCCCAGGGATAGGTGCCTCGTCCGGCGTTGGCGTTCGCCGTCGTCAGATAGGTCTGTACGGCGTCGAGCACGGCCCTCGGCTTCTGTGCGGTGGCCGCGCTGTCGAGGTAGGCCAGTTCCGGGTGCGCGGTGATGATGGGGAACTGCACCCGCAGGTCTCGCTGCCAGGCCGCCAGCTCCGCGATCTCCTCCAGGGGCATGGCGTCAGTCCCGTACCAGCGGAGCGCCTGCGTCGCGCCAGGCCACGATGCCGCCGGACAGGCTGCGGACATCGGGATGGCCCATGCGGGTCAGCAGCGCGGCGTAGCGGGTGGACTTCTCTCCGACCGGGCAGGCCAGCAGCACCGGCCGGTTCTTGCTGAAGGGGAGCCCGGTCCGGACGAGTTCATCGAAGAGCTCGTCGACGATGTTGACCGAGCCGTCGATGTGCAGTGCGGCGTAGGCGTGCGGGCCCCGCAGATCGACGACGAGCGGGGGGTGTTCGCTCGCGAGCCATCGCCGGGCGCCTTCGGTGTCGATGACGGTGGCCTCCGCGCGCACCTCGGCGTCGGTGAGGGTGTGGGCGGAGTTCTTCGGGGCCGGCCTGCCGAACAGCTCCGGCCGCCGCTGACGTACGTAGCTCAGATAGCTCTCGGCCCGGTCGCAGACGATGAAGACGGCCGTCCGGCGCTCCGTCGAGTCCGCGTCCACGGTATGGAGATGGCGTACGGCGCCGTGGTAGGCGGCGCCTCCCGTGGGTCCGGTGAGCAGGCCGCAGCGGCGGATCAGGGTGAGCATCCCGTCGAGTGCCTCGTCGGCGGTCACCGACGCGATCGTGTCGTAGGTGGCCGGGTCGAAGAGTCCGACCTGGTGGACCTCGTCGATGGTGCGGATGCCGGGGATGAAGTCCGACTTGTGGGCGACCAGGCCGACGACCTGCACGTCCGGGTCGTGCTCGCGCAGCACCCTGGCCACACCGGTGGACGAGCCTGCCGTGCCGACGCAGGCGATGAACCAGTCCGGTGCCCGGCCGTCCAGGTCCTTCACGATCTCCGGACCGGTACCCGCCACATGCGCCTCGGTGTTGCGCGGGTTGAAGTACTGGTCGGTGTGCAGATACGTGCTCTGCGGTTCGGCGAGCGCCTGGTGGAAGCGGGTCAGCGGGTCCTCGGTGTCGGTCGGGTCGAGGCACTCGCTCTGCCCGGGCAGTTCCTCGATCTCCGCGCCGAGCAGCAGAAGCAGCTCCTTGATTTCCGGCACCCGCATCCGGTTGGTGACGCTCTTGAACCGCAGGCCGTGCATGCCCGCGAGGAGGGCCAGTGCCTTCGCCGTGTTCCCGCTGGACAGCTCGACGACGGTCTCTCCGCGCTCGGCCGCGCCGGCCAGCCCCGGGCGTGCCATGTTCCAGGCGGAGCGGTCCTTGACCGAGCCGAAGGGGTTGAGCATCTCCAGCTTCGCGTACAGGTCGATGTGGCGCAGGCCGTGCACGGCGGGGTCGATGCGGACGAGCGGGGTGTTGCCGATGGCCTCCGTGATGCTGTCGTACCTCATGACACCGGTCCCCCCGGAGTTGTGATCGGCCAGTACTCCTCGTCCAGACACCAGCGCCACGAGCCGCCGTCCCGCAGGACGGCGACGGTGCGCGCGACGGGCTGCCGCTGCGCGGAGTGGGCGTGGAAGTCCATCGCGTAGCCCGCGGTGTTCGCGAAGGCCAGCAGGTCGCCGATGCGCGGCAGCCGGGGCAGGAAGACCGTCCGCCGGGTGATCAGGTCGCCCTCCAGACAGAGGTTGCCGACAAGATGGACACCGACAGGGCCCTCGCCCTCATCCCCGCCCTCCGTACGCGGGAGCAGTACGGGGTCCACCAGGACACCGTGTTCCTCCAGGCTCACGTCCCCGGCGTTGAGGCCGAGTCGCACCAGGTGGCCCCCGGAGCCCGTGCCCGCGCCCGCGGGGCGTACGTCGAGCACCCGTGCCAACGTGAGCCCGCACTGGTCGACAAGGGCACGCCCCGGTTCGGTGTACAGCTCATAGAGGTGTTCGAGGAGCAGGGTGCCCAGGGGGCGGCCCAGGGACGGTGCCGGCAGGGAGAGGAGTTCGTCGAGATAGCCGGGACCGGCCGACGGGCGATGGGCCGGATACAGCCCGAGGGCGCCGCGCAGCGTGCCGCCCTCGTTGCGCAAGCCGTAACCGTGGCCCTGCCAGGTCAGAGCGGGGCGGGTGCCCAGCACCGCGTTCGTCAGCTCGGTGGTGTAGCGCTCCCACTGGCCCGCGTCGGCGACATAGCCGACCCCGAAGCCGCCGCCGATGTCGATGACGCGTGGCGCGAACCCCATGGCGTGGCACTCGTCCATGACCATGACACAGCGCTCCAGGGCGAGGGCCTTCTCGGCGAGTCCGGTCGTGTCCAGGTGGTACGCGAAGCCGATCAGCTCCACGGCGTCCCGGTGCCGCTCGACCGTGTCCAGCAGCGCACTCACTTCTCCCGCCGGCGATCCGAAGCGGCTGCTCCGGGAGAGCACCTTCACCCCGGTCCCGGCGTCCGCCGAGACGAACTCGGACAGTCTCAGCAGGACTTCGACCCGGGGCAGCGCGTATTTCCGGACGAGATCGGCCAGTTGCCCCAGCTCGGCGCTCGAGTCGACGTTCACGGCCGCCCCGGCCCGGGCCGCCAGCCACAGGAACTCCGGGGTCTTGGGGCCGGTCGCCATGACTCTGCCGGGGGTGAATCCGGCGCCGAGGGCGTGCTGGAGTTCGCCGAGCGAGGCCACGTCGACGCCTACCTCGGCAGGATCGGTCGCTGCGAGTCGCCGCACGAAGGCACTGGAACGATTGGCCTTGTGCGCGAAGAACACCCGGCCCGTCAGGTGATGCTTGCGGTAGACGGAACGGAAGCGCTCGGCGTTCTCGGCGATGCGGTCGGGAAGCAGCACATTGAGCGGTGAACCAAGCGCGTCCACGAGCGAGTGCAGGAACAGCGGATCGTCCAGCAGGGATGCGAGGGGCGGCTCCAGCCGCGGCTGGAGATACAACGGCACAGCCACGCAGGGCCCCTCCCCCATGCACCGGCCGACGGCGACTCTCGGCGGTCGAGAGCCACCCCTGCCGGGCACCGACAGTTGTTGCACCGAACGTTCGAGGGTAGTCATTTCCTATTACAGGCTCCTTTAAGCCCAAGATCCGCCCAAGATGCTCGATTCCGAAGGCACTCATCTTCAGCGACACATGATTCCTCGTTCATATGGACATGGATGTCATTTTCACTTACGGTCATGGGGTACCGATGCGGCGAGCACAAGCTGGAGGTGATCTGCCGTGGGCGGCCGGACAACCCGGCAGCGGATGGCAGTCCTGCGGATACTCGCGGGCTGCCAGGACTTCGTGTCGGCCCAGGAGTTGCACGCCCTGCTGGTCGCCGGCACCCACACGATCGGCCTCACCACCGTCTACCGGGCGCTGCGTGAGCTGGAGGCATCCGGCGGTGCGGACGTCGTACGCGACGACGGCGGGGAACGGCTCTACCGGCAGCGGCCGGCCGACGGGCACCGCCACTACCTGATCTGCCGCTGCTGCGGCCGCAGTCGGCCCGTGGACTCCGAGGTCGTCGAGCAGTGGGCTGGACGCGTCGCCTCCGACACCGGCTTCGCCTCGGTGGAACACACCGTCGAACTCAGCGGCATCTGTGCCGACTGCCAACCCGCCACCCACGAAGGAGCACCACAGCCATGCCCCTGGGAGCCCGTACGCCCCGACAGCCGGAACCAAGCCCGCGACTGGGCGAGTTGAAGGAGACCGTGCGCACCCTGCTCGGTCTCGACGACGACACCGCCGTCATGATCCGGCAGCTCGCCTGCACCGAGCCGGGCTGCCCACCGCTGGAGACCGTCGTCGCCGTTCTCCCGATGGACGGCGCGGCCCGGCGCTGGACCCTGCGCCGCCCCGCAGACCAGATCACCGAGGACGACCTGCGGGCCGGCCTGCTCACCCCTGCCCCGGATGGAGCCTCCTCATGACCGCGCCCGAACCACAGGACCAGCGCGTCCCCGTCACCGTCCTGACCGGCTTCCTCGGCTCGGGCAAGACAACCCTCCTCAACCACATCCTCACCGAGCACCACGGCCTCAGGATCGCTGTCATCGAGAACGAGTTCGGCGAGGTCGGCATCGACGACGCGCTCGTCCTCGACGCCGAGGAGGAGATCTTCGAGATGAACAACGGATGCATCTGCTGCACCGTGCGGGGCGACCTCATCCGCATCCTGGGCGCGCTGATGCGCCGACGTGAGAAGTTCGACCACATCCTCATCGAAACCACCGGCCTCGCCGATCCCGCGCCCGTCGCGCAGACCTTCTTCATGGACGACGAGATCGCCTCTCAGCTGCGCCTGGACGCCATCGTCACCCTCGTCGACGCCGCCCACGTGCTCCAGCACCTCGACGAGGTCAAGCCCGAAGGGGTGGAGAACGAGGCCGTCGAGCAGATCGCGTTCGCCGACCGGATCGTGCTCAACAAGACCGATCTGGCGGACGAGTCGACCCTCGCCGAGGTCGTCTCACGCATCCGTGCCATCAACGGCGGCGTACGCGTCATCCCGGCCCGGCATGCCGAGCTGGACCTCCAGGAGGTTTTGGACGTGGGCGCGTTCGACCTGGAGCGGGTGCTCGCCGACGACCCGTCCTTCCTCACCGAGACCGAGCACCAGCACGACACCACCGTCACCTCGGTCGGCATCGACCTGCCCGGCGAGCTCGACGAGGACCGGCTCAACCGCTGGCTCGGCACTCTGCTGCGTACGAAGGGTGTCGATCTCTTCCGGTCCAAGGGCGTCCTCGCCATCGCGGGCGCGCCGAAGCAGTACGTGTTCCAGGGCGTGCACATGCTGCTGGACGGGGAGTTCGGGCGGGACTGGCGCGACGGTGAGGAGCGGCGCAACCGGCTCGTCTTCATCGGCCGCAACCTCGACCGGGATGTGCTGGAGCGCGGCTTCGCCGAGTGCCTGGCCACGGCGGGAGCCGCCGCGTGAGCACCGCTGTGGAAGCACCGCCCCTCTGGGACATCACCGTCGACGACGCGCCGGTCGCGCTGAGCGCGCGCGGCGACCTGGTGGCCGTGGCCGGCGCCGAGGGCACCGTCCGGGTGCTGGACGCCGCCATGGGTGCCGAAGTCGGGGCCCTCGAATTGCCCGGAGGCGCCCTGAGCGTCGAACTGTCCCCGGATGCCGGGCACTTGGCCGCCGTGGGGCCGATGGGGTACGCGCTATGGCGGCGCGCGGACGGCCGTACGACGGTCCGCGAGTCCGGCGCCTGGGCGGCTGCCGCCGCCTGGGCGGACGCCGGGCGCGTCGCGGTCGCCTCCGGCCGTCGCGCACTCGTACTCAACGCGGACGGCAGCGAGTTGTGGCGTACGGAGCCCGCCGTGTCCACCGTCACCGATGTGGCCTGGATGCGGCAGGGCCGACGCCTGGCCGTGGCCGCCTATGGCGCCGTGCGCTGCCACGAACGGCACACGGGGACGCCCGTGGCGACCTATCCGTATGTCGGCTCGCATCTCGCGCTGGCCGTCGCGCCCACCGGCCGGTGGATCTGCAGCGGCAACCAGGACGCCTCCATCCACATCTGGCGCACCCGGGACGGCAGCGAACTGACCATGTCCGGCTACCCGGAGAAGGTCTCCCACCTCGCCTTCGACATGACCGGCTTCTGGCTGGCCGCCGACGGCGCGCCGGACGTGACCGTGTGGGACTTCTCCGGCAAGGGACCCGAGGGCACGGCACCCCGCTCGCTGCGCTGCCACGAGACGGTCACCGCGCTCGCCTGGCGGCCGGGCGCGGCCGGACACCTCGCCAGCGGCGGCGCCGACGGGACGGTGGCGCTGTGGCACGCCACGACCGGGCGCCCCCAAGCGCGCCTGCGCCCGGCGCGCGAGCTGGACGGTGACGGCACGGCTCTGGCCGCACTCGTCTGGGCCGGTCCGCATCTGCTGGTCACCGCCCTGCGTGACGGCCACGTCCGAACGTACAGCGTGCCCTCCCGGAACACCCTGTGAACCGCTCCGTGATCCGGGCCGCGCACCGACCGTGCACCCTCGTCGTGTGCCGTGGCTGCTGCTGCGGCAACCCGCGCAAGTACCCCGGCACCGACCACGCCTGGCAGCTCGACCGGCTGCGGGCCGGTGCCGTCAACTCGGGTGGCCGGTTCGCCGTGCGTACGACGGACTGCCTGGGCCCCTGCGACCAGGCGAACGTCATCGTCGTCCAGCCCTCCACCACCGGGCGGCAGGCCGGGGCCCGCGCCGTGTGGGTCGGCTTCGCGATGGACGACGACTGCACGGACGACCTGCTGCGCTGGGCGGCCGAGGGCGGGCCGGGCGTCGCCGAGCCGTCGGCCGCCCTGGCGTTGCAGGTCATCCGCCCGCCGCGCGAGGCCCGGGCCCGTGCACGCCGGTGACGGGCGGTCCTTGTCCGTGGACACGGACGGTGGTCGTAGGCTCGGTCCCACGCTCGCCGACGGAACGGACGACGGCGGCCGCGACATCCTCGCGGCCGCCCGGCTCGGCGAAGGCACCGCCGCCTCCGTCGCCGCCACCCTCCAGGCCCTGGCCACACCCTCCCGGCTGCTGATCCTCACCACCCTGCGGCACGCCTCGTACCCGGTCGGCGAACTCGCCGCCGCCGTCGGCATGGAGCAGTCCGCCGTCTCCCACCAACTGCGCCTGCTGCGCGCTCTCGGCCTGGTCACGGGACGGCGAGAGGGCCGCCGCGTCGTCTACAGCCTCTACGACGACCACGTAGCCCAGCTCCTCGACCAGGCCGTCCACCACATCGAGCATCTGCGTCTCGGGGTGCGCGACATCGGCTGAGCCAGGGTCTCGCTTCGGCTCACGTCAGGGCCGCACGCAGCCTCCGCACCGGGGCCCGTACGAGCACCGCCGCGTACACCACGGCCGCAGCCGCAAGAATGGCGAAGCTGGGCGGCAGTACCGGGACGGCGTAGCTGAGGGCGAGACCGGTCCACATCTCGGCCAGCGCGAGGGCAGCCGACAGCCACAGAGCGCGATACGGACGGTCGGTGAGCCGGTGCGCCGCTCCCGCCGGGGCGGCGAGCAGGCCGAGGAGCAGCAGCGAGCCGACCGCCTGGGTGGCCTCGGCCGCGCAGGCACCGACCAGCGCCAGGAACGCGATGCCCAGCGCACGTACGGGCACCCCCCGCGCGGCGGCCACCATCTCGTCGACAGAGGCGAACAGCAGGGGCCGGGCCAGCAGCAGGACGCCCGCGCAGACTACGGCGCCCACCGCCGCCGCGGTCCACGCCTGTCCGGCCGACAGGCCGAAGATCGAGCCGAACAGCACGCTCACCCCGGCGGTGCCGTGCGCTGCGCTGCGCGACGTCGTGTAGAGGGTGAGGAAGAAGGCGCCCAGGCCCAGCAGCCAGGAGAAGACGCTGCCGATGGCGATGTCGTCGGCCCTCCCCCGCCGCCCCAGCATCCCGATCAGCACCGCCACCCCGATCGCGGCCGCGAAGAGCCCCAGCCGCAGATCCACCCCGATCGCGAGCGCGCCCAGCGCCCCGGTGAACGCAACATGGCCGAGTGCGTCCCCGGTGAACACCTGCGCCCGCAACACCAGGAAGTAGCCGACCAGTCCGGCCGCGAGCGCGATGCCGGTCCCCGCGAGCAGGGCGTGCACGAAGAAGGGATGCTGGAACGCGCTCACGCGACCCTCCTGAACGCCCGGCCCAGCCGGACCACGACGTAGACGGCGAAGGCGAAGCTGGTCACGTAGAACCCGATCGGATACGGCGAGTAGTACGCCGCCGTCAGCGCGCCCCAGGTCACCGCGACCGCGATCAGCACGGACAGGGACAGACTCAACACCGGTTGATTCGTAAGCAGTTGGGCGCTTGCCGCAGGCATCACCAGCAAGGCGAAGACGAGTAGCGCCCCCGTGATCTGGCTGGCGCCCGCCGTGGCCGACCCCAGCAGCACCAGGAAGACCGCGGACAGCGCCCGGACCGGAACGCCATGCGCGGCGGCGACCTCGGCGTCGACCGAGGCGAACAGCAACGGCCGCCCGATCACCGCCAGCGCGCCCAGTGCGAGCAGAGCGACCAGGGCCAGCACCACCACCTGGACGTCGGTGATGCCCAGGAAGCTGCCGAACAGAAGGGAGTTGACCCCGCCCAGGAAGCCCTTGTACAGGGCGACGAACAGATAGCCGCAGGCCAGCAGGAACGCCTGGACAGTCCCGGTCAGCGCCGCGTCCTGGGACACCTCCCGTCGGGGCACGGCCGCGATGACCAGGGCCGCGGCGATGCAGAACACGAAGTAGCCGACGCCCGCGGCAATGCCGAGCAGCGTGGCGCAGGCGGCGCCCGGGAAGCTGACCATGGCGAGGGTGTGCCCGGCGAAGCTCTGCCGCCGCAGCACCATGAACCAGCCCATGACGGCGGCGAGTACGGCCACGATCGTGCCGGCGCGGAAGGCGTTGACCATGAAGCGGAACGACCACAGCTCCTGGATCACGCTCACGAGGCGTGCCGATCGACGTGCACGGCGGGCGGCTCCGGGGTCCCGACCACCACCAGCCTCCCGTCGCTCGCCCGCAACACCTCGACGGGTACGCCGTACAGCCGCGTCAGCGCCTCCGTCGTGACAACCTGCTCGGGCGGGCCGGCGGCCACCCCGCCCTCGGCGATGTACACGGCGCGGTCGAGCCAGGGCAGGATCGGGTTCACGTCGTGGGCCACCATCACCACGGCCGTCCCAAGCTCCCGGCAGATCCGGCCGATCAGCGCGGCCACCGCCGCCTGGTGGGAGAGGTCGAGGCTGTCCAGCGGCTCGTCGAGGAGCAGCAGCTCCGGCCGTCGTACGAGGGCTTGGGCGATCAGCAGCCGCTGCTGCTCGCCACCGGAGCACGCGCCGATCGGACGGTACGCGTAGGCGGTGGCACCGACGAGCTCGACGACGTCGGCGACGCGCTGCCGATCCTGCCGTCGACGTGCGCTGAAACGGGTGGGCCACGGGAGGGGTACGCCCCATCGATGACCGTCCAGTCCGAGGCGCACGATGTCGGTGCCCCGGATCCGCAACGCCGTGTCGAAGCTGCGGCGTTGCGGCAGACAGCCCACGCGCTCGCCTGACCGGCCGGGCTCCTCGCCCAGCACCCGTACCTGGCCTTCAGCCGGCGGCACCATGCCCAGCAGCATCTTCACCAGGGTCGATTTGCCCACGCCGTTCGGGCCGAGCACGGCCACGAACTCACCCGCGCCGACGTCCAGATCCACGTCCGACCACAGGGTGCGGCCGCCGACGCGGGCCGCGGCCCCGCGCAGGCAGACGACCGGCGCCTCGGACTCGGCGGCCTCCGTCCGCTGTGCCGGAACGCGGGGCCCCATGGTCTCGGGCGTCATCACTTGCCCGTCGCCTCGGCCAACGCCTGCTTGATTGCTCGCAGTTGCCGTACCTGCCAGTCCTGGAAGGACGCCCCGGCCGGCGTGGGCGTCTCGGTGACGGTCGCGACCGGGATGCCCTGCGCCTTGGCCTCCTTGACCTGGGCCTGCACGTCCGGGGTGGAGTTCTGGCTGTTGTAGACGTAGATCTTGATCTTCTTGTCCGTGATCTGTTCGTCGATCGTGGACTTGTCCTTGGCCGTCGGGTCGGTGCCCTCGCTGATCGCGTCGAGGAAGGTCTCGGGCGTGAGCATCTTCAGGCCGAGGCCGTCGGAGAGCGGGGTGACGATGGACTCCGAAGCACCGACGGGCGTGCCCGCGTAGGTTTTCTTGATGCTCGATATCAGGTCGCTGTAGGGCGCGAGGGTCTTGTCCCCGAAGGTCTTCTTACGCGCGTCGAAGTAGGCGGCGTGGTCGGGGTCGATCTCCTTGTAGTCGGCGGTGATCTTCTCGATCACGCGGTGCACGTCGTCCGGGGAGAACCAGCGGTGCGGGTTGTCACCGGGCTTGAGGCCGACCAGGTCGCCGACCTTCAGCTCGGTGCGCTCGCTGTCGGGGTTGGCGGCGAGCAGCTTGTCGGCCCAGGCGTCGTAGCCGATGCCGTTGACGATGGCGTAGCGGGCGGTGGCCACCGTGCGGCCGTCGGCGGCGGTCGGCTCGTAGTCGTGCGGATCGGCGTTCGGGTTGGTGATGACGCTCGCGACCTTGACGTGGCTGCCGCCGAGTTGCTGGGCGACGCTGCCCCAGAAGTTCTCCGCGGCCACCACCCGGATGGGACCGTCCGACGACGCGGCGGTATCCGAGGAGGCCGACGTCGAGCAGGCACTCGCGCCGGCGGCGAGCAGCGCGGTCACGAGGGCGGAGGTAGTACGGCGGGACGGGGCGGGGCGCATGGCGGGGTCTCCTTAGGGAGCCTGCCGGGCAGCCCGAGAGGGTGCCCGGCGCGAGCAGCGGACACCCCGGAGAGTAAATGAAAACGATTTTCACCACTACATCTGGGTGGCTCTTACTGAAAACCATTGCCACTTCTTGACATGGCGACGCCCGCCGCGGAGTCCACCATGCGTCCACTCAGTGGTCGTCCCAGTGCCCGCCATGACCTGCGTGCCGATGACCGTCATGCACATAGTCGACGTGATCCCCATGCGGCACCGCGACGTGACCGCACCCCTCGCCGCGCTGGTGCGCATGCCCCTCATGCGCGGCGCGCCCGGCGGGTTCGCACTCGTCCGCGTGGCCTTCGTGGACACGGTGCAGGTGTCCGTCGTGGGCGTAGCCCACGTGGCCCCGATGCGGGACGGCGACGTGGCCGCAGCCCTCTCCATGCTCATGCGTGTGGTCGGGATGGAGAGCGTGCGCAGTGGTCATGAGCCCCTCCAGCCATCCTGTGGGGCCAGCCGTTCGCGACGCATTCGCGCCACTGACTCAACCTTGCTCCCCAATGAGCGCTTTCTGCACCCACGCCACGCACCAGAGGGCCCACCAGACGCCTTGATAATGGGATCCATTTTCATGTAGCGTGGCCGCGCTCGCCCCTACAGGAGGAACTCGCATGGCCGTCCCCAAGCGGAAGATGTCCCGCAGCAACACCCGCCACCGCCGCGCCCAGTGGAAGGCCACGACGCCGCAGCTCGTGCCGATCACCGTCGACGGCGTCAGCTACCTCGTCCCCCAGCGGCTGGCCAAGGCGTACGAGCGCGGGCTGCTGCGCCCCGAGGGCTGACCGCGGATGCCGTACGACGCGTACGACCGACTGCCCGTCACCGTCCTCTCCGGATTCCTGGGCGCGGGCAAGACCACGCTGCTCAACCACGTCCTCGGCAACCGCGACGGCCTGCGTGTCGCCGTGATCGTCAATGACATGAGCGAGGTCAACATCGACGCCGCCCTCGTGCGCGGCGGCGAGGCCGCTCTCTCCCGGACCGAGGAACGCCTGGTCGAGATGACCAACGGGTGCATCTGCTGCACCCTGCGCGACGACCTTCTGGAGGAGGTCGACCGGCTGGCCCGCGAGGGCCGTTTCGACCACCTCCTCATCGAGTCCTCCGGCATCTCTGAACCGATGCCCGTTGCGGCCACCTTCGCCTTCGCCCGGGACGACGGCGCCACTCTCGGGGACGTCGCCAGCCTGGACACCATGGTCACGGTTGTGGACGCGGCGAACTTCCTCCCCGAGCTGGCGAGCGGGGACGAGCTCGCCGAGCGCGGGCTCGACCAGTACGAGGAGGACGAGCGCACCGTCAGCGATCTGCTCGTCGACCAGGTCGAGTTCGCCGACGTCATCGTTCTCAACAAGCTCGACCTGGTCGATGCCAGGACCGCCGACCGGCTGCGGGCGACGCTCGGACGTCTCAACCCCGCCGCCCGGATCGTGACCACCACCCACGGCCGCGTGAACCTCCAGGAGGTGCTGGGCACCGGGCTGTTCGACCTGGAGCGCGCCCAGCAGGCGCCCGGCTGGGTCAGGGAACTCAACGGCGACCACGTCCCCGAGACCGAGGAGTACGGGATCTCGTCGACGGTCTTCCGCTCCGAACTGCCCTTCCACCCCGACCGGTTGTGGACCTTCGTGTGCGAACAGCTCGACAGTGGAACCTTCGGACAGGTCCTGCGCTCCAAGGGCTTCTTCACGCTGGCCAGCCGTCCGCATGTGACGGGCCTGTGGTCGCAGGCCGGTGCGGTGGCCCGCTTCGAGCCGTCCACCGCACGGGACGATGAAGCCCCATTCGCCCAGGAACTGGTCTTCATCGGCACCGAGTTGCGGGCCGCAGCCCTGCGCACCGCCCTGGCGGCGTGCCTCATGACCGCCGAGGAGACCGCCCCGAGCGTCGACGCCTTTCCCGCCTGGGAGACCTACAGCATCCACGACGCCTGCGAGCACGAACACCCCGAACTCGTGTCGGGGGCCTGAGGACTCCGGGTCGGGCGGCCGACGCAGCCACGGCGCCGCCCGACCCGGTACGGAACCGAAACCGGGAGGCTGCAATGCCCCCGCAAGGCGTACGTCTGGGCACGGTCCAGGAGGCACTGCTGATCCCGCTCTACGGCCGGGCGGTGGAGAACCGCAAGCAGGGCGCCGCCCTACGCGACAACCCGGCCGAGAAGATCGCCACCTCGATCGACTACGACTTCACACGCTTCGACAACCTGCCGAGCCTGATCGGCACGGTGCTGCGCACCAGCCTGTTTCGACCGGTTGGTCACCGACTTCCTCGCCGATCATCCCGCCGGCACCGTGGCGGAATCGGCGCGGGTCTCAACACCCGTTATGAGCGGGCCGACAACGGCCGGGCCCGCTCGTTCGAACTCGACCTGCCCGACGTGATCGACCTGCGCCGGGCCTTCTTCGCCGACACACCACGGCGGACGATGCTCCTTCCGTGGCGGACGGCGTGTGGGCGGACACCGTCGCCGCGCGCTCCGACGGCCCGTACTTCTTCGCCCCCGAGGCCGTCCTACCCTTCCTGCAGAAGGCGCATGTCCACCACGTCGTAGATCTCCTCGCCGATCGCTTCCCCGGCTCGTTGTCGGCCCTGGACACCGCAGGCCCCGGCATCATCGACACCCAGGACCACCACGACGCGCTGAGCAAGGTCGATGACCCAGCGACTGCCTCAAAACGAGGAGTACCGGCTCAGCCTCGTCCGGCTGCTCTGATCACCGGGAGCCCCGTCACTGGGAATCGGTGCTGCTGAGAAGGGGATCGGGGAACGACGTCCAGCCGTCCCGCCCCAGTGACAGTTCCGCGTCGGTGAGCAGGGCCGCGTCCAGCGCGGCGCGAATGCCCTCCTGCTCCAGGTCGATGCCGGTCAGGACGATCTCGTTGCGCCGTTCCCCGTAGTAAACGTCCCAGAACCAAGAGGCGAGGGTGCGCCGTTGCGGGGAAGCGGCGTTCCAGGCGCGTGAGTCGGCCGCTTCCAGCCAGCGGTCCGCCTCCCTCAGTTCCAGGTAGGCCCCTGCCGAACGCCAGGTCACGACGGACTCGGGGCGGCTGCACAGCCACAGGTGCCCCCTGCCCCGTACGACACCGGACATCACCGTGGGGAGTGCGTCGGCCAGCCGTTCGGGATGCAGCGGGCGGCGGGCCTGCCAGAGCAGCGACCCCACCCGGCGGCTCCCGCCCTGCCGCGAGCGCGGTACCGTCACCGGCTCCAGCCGTGCCTGCCACTCCTCCGCGGCGCCCTCGCGCCCGGCCCCGACGAGGGACTGGGGCAGTTCCGTCTCCGGCGTACCGGCCTCCACCGGCGTCAGGAGCAGGGCGTGGCTGTTGAGTTGGGCGGCCAGCGCGGCGAACGCGGACGTCTGTTCACTCCCGTCCGAGGCGTCCTCGGGAACGATCACCGCATCCGCTGCTTCCACCTGCCGGGCAGCGGCCTCGGCAGGACTGAGCGGCTCGCTGCGATCTCGTCCCGTCCACAGCCGCAGAGACTGGTGTACGCAGCCGATGTCCGCCATGAACGACACCGGGTCGACACCGACCACGACAGGTGCCGGGTCGTAGAACTCGCCCAGGGAGCCGCTCCCGACGCGAGCGCGCCACAGCTCCACCATGAGTGGCAGAACGTCCACGTCCTCGGGCAAGGCGAGGACGACGTGCGCAGGCTCGGCCGTGCGCCGCAGCTCCAGCAGGTCCTGGCGCAGGATGACCACCGGGTCGCCCGTCGCGCCCCTCGATGCTTCCGGCCGGGTTGCTTCGGCGCCCGACAGGTAGCGCTGCACGACCGGATGCCCGGCCTCCCGACCCTCGATGGATACGGCCAGGAGAACGGCGCGCGGCGACAGCCGCAGCAGTCGGTCGACGACCGCACCGCGCACGCCGGGTGTGTTGCCGGCCACCACGCTCAACAAACCCTTGCGCACGCCGTTTCCCTCAGTTGAGGTGGGCGACGTGCTGCGGAGCGGGCGCCGCGCGCAGCCGGTCGGGCAGCGTACCGTCATCCGGCATACCGGCCAGCAGCCACGCCCCGACCGCTTCGGCGTCGGCCTCGGTGACGAGCGGACCCAGCCGTACGACAGCCCCTGTGGGCCTGCGGTCCACCATGCACGACTGCACGGCGGCGTACAGGCCCTGGCCGTGGCGGCAGTGCAGGAGCTTCGTAAGACATCCGGTGGAGACCATGACTCCATGGCGGCAGCCCCGAACAACCCTGCGCAGTCCGTCCATCACCTGGCCGGTGGTGGGATCACAAGACGCACAGACGACGAGGGTGAAAGGGCGGTCCCGACGACCGCGGACGGCGTCATTCATGCCTGGGTTCCCTCCGGGGCACTTATGAACATGGTTTCCATTTTTATATCATGGCGGAGGAACCGCCCGCGGGGAGGCGCCACTGACGGGACGCCGACCGGGCGGCCCACATGCGGGCGTACCAGCCGACGGGGTTCGCCGGCAGGTCGCTGCGGGTGCCGCGCCGGGTGATGCGGCCGGCCTCGACGACCAGCATCTGGTCGGCGCCCACGACGGTGGACAGGCAGTGGACGACGACGACAACCGCCTCCCCGGCCACCAGTTGGTCGATGGCTTGCTGCACCACCGTTTCCGAAGTGATGGTCATGGCTATCATGTTCAACTAGCCTGTACGGCGGACCGATCCCAGCGGCCCGGGAGGCATGCGTCATGCATGGATCGTCAGTCGGGGAATGGCTGCCGGCCTGGCGGTCGACCCAGCAACGCGTCGCCATCCTGCGGGTATTGAGCGGATGCCGCGACTTCGCCTCCGCGAGGGAGTTGCACGCGACGCTCACCCTCGAAGGCACCGCGGTGGGACTGACCACCGTGTACCGGACGCTCCGGGCGCTGGAGCAGGGCGGGCGCGTCGACGTCGTACGCGAGAGGACGGGCGAGCGGCTCTACCGGCCCCGACCGACCGACGGACACCGCCACTACCTGGTCTGCCGCCGCTGCGGCCTCAGCCGGCCCGTGGACGCGGACACCGTCGAACGCTGGGCGGACAGCGTGGCCGACGCCACCGGATTCGCGGAGATCGAGCACACCGTGGAGCTCACGGGGATCTGCGAGCAGTGTCGGCTTCTCGATGCAGCCACCCCCTCATAGCCGGTGGGCACCGAGTCGCGCGCGGTCGAAATGGACACCCGAGTCAAGCCTTGGCAACGATTTTCATATCGGCGAGGTCCGGATCTGGTCTTGACATTCGTTTCCAACTAGCGTGGTGCCCACCGGGGTCGACCCGGGATGACGCACGTTCTCACGAAGACCTTCCTGCTCATATCCGCCGTGGAGGATCCATGCGCACGCCACCGTCCCGACGTCTTGCCCTGATATCCGGCGCCTCCTTGGCCCTGCTGGCAGGCTGCGGCAGTTCGTCGGACTCCGGAAGCGGCGGGAGCGCCTCGAAGGGCTCGGCCTCTTCGTCCACGGTCCCAGTGGTCGCCTCCACGAACGTGTACGGCGACATCGCCCAGCAGATAGGCGGCGCGAAGGTCGACATCACCTCGATCATCAGCGACCCCTCCCAGGACCCGCACTCCTACGAGGCCGACACCCAGAACCAGCTGGCCCTGTCCAAGGCCAAGGTCGTCATCGAGAACGGCGGCGGCTACGACGATTTCGTCGACAAGATGCTGAAGAGCGGCAACAACAGCTCCGCCGAGGTCGTCAACGCCGTCAAGGTCTCCGGCAAGACCGCCCCGAAGGGCGGCGAGCTCAACGAGCACGTCTGGTACGACTTCCCCACCGTCGCCAAGGTCACTGACCAGATCGCCGCCGCCCTGGGCAAGGCCGATCCCGGCAACGCCGCCACCTTCACCAAGAACGCCGCGGACTTCAAGGCGAAACTCCAGCCGCTGGAGACCAAGGAAGCACAGATCAAGCAGAAGCACGGGGGCGAGGGGATCGCCATCACCGAGCCCGTGCCGCTGTACATGACCGAGGCGAGCGGCCTGGTCAACAAGACCCCCACGGACTTCAGCAAGGCCATCGAAGAAGGCAGCGACGTCTCCCCGCGGGTCCTGCAGTCCACCCTGGCGCTGTTCACCGGCAAGCAGGTCAAGGCGCTGGTCTACAACGCGCAGACCTCCGGTCCGCAGACGGAGAAGGCCGAGAGCGCGGCCAAAGCGGCCGGAATTGCAGTCGTGCCCGTGACCGAGACCCTGCCGAAGGGCAAGGACTACCTTGGTTGGATGACCTCCAACGTCGACGCGCTCGCGAGCGCGCTGGACCAGTGAGGCGGCCGGACGTGGCCCCCGTGCCCCAGGCCCACCAGGGCAGAAGCGGAACCGACGGCAAGGACACCGCCGCGGTGATCAGCCTGCGCGGAGCCGCTCTGTCCTACGGCGAGCGCGCCCTGTGGCACGACCTCGACCTCGACGTACGGCCCGGGGAGTTCCTGGCCGTCCTCGGGCCGAACGGATCGGGCAAGACCAGCTTCGTACGGGCCCTGCTGGGCCGACAGCCGCTGTCCGCCGGAACGCTGACCGTGCTGGGCCGGCCGCCCCGCAACGCCAGCCGGGACATCGGCTACGTCCCCCAGCAGGCGGCACTGTCCGCGCAGGCGATGCTGCGCGCCCGCGACCTCGTGCGCTTCGGGATCGACGGGCACCGCTTCGGACCACGGCTGCGCTCGGGCGCCGTCCGCCGGCGCGTCGACGAGATCCTGGAGTCGGTAGGGGCCTCGGCATACGCCGACGTCCCCCTCGGCCTGCTGTCCGGAGGCGAACGACAGCGCGTGCGGATCGGGCAGGCCCTGGCGACCGACCCGCGGATCCTGCTGTGCGACGAGCCGCTGCTCTCCCTCGACCTCAACCACCAGCGGGCCGTCACCGAACTGATCGACGTCCGGCGCCGCTCCCACGGCACGGCGGTGGTCTTCGTGACCCACGAGATCAACCCGGTACTCGGCCTCGTGGACCGCGTGCTGTACCTGGCACGCGGCGGCTACCGGGTCGGGACGCCGGAGGAGGTCCTGACCTCCTCGTCACTGTCCGAGCTGTACGGCACCCAGGTCGACGTGGTCCGCGTCCACGGCCGGATCGTGGTGATCGGAACACCCGACGAGCCGGCCGCGCCGCCCCACCACGCCCACGAGACCGACGGAGTCCTCCCATGACGCTCGCCGACGGGATCTGGCAGCAGATCTTCAGCTTCGACCACTACGGCGAACTCCTGACGCTGGTCCGCAACTCCCTCATCGCCGGTGCCGCACTGGGCCTCGTCGGCGGCCTGGCCGGGGTCTTCGTCATCATGCGCGACCTGCCCTTCGCGGTGCACGGCATCAGCGAACTGTCCTTCGCGGGAGCGTCAGCGGCGCTCCTGCTGGAGGCCAACGTGGTGGCGGGCTCGATTGTCGGTTCGATCGTCGCGGCACTCACGATCGGCCTCCTGGGCGTACGCGCCCGGGATCGCAACTCAGTGATCGGCATCCTCATGCCGTTCGGCCTGGGACTCGGCGTGCTCTTCCTCGCCCTCTACAAAGGCCGGGCGGCCAACAAATTCGGCCTCCTCACCGGCCAGATCGTCGCTGTAAACACCCCGCAGCTCTCCTGGCTGCTGGGCACCTCCGCCCTGGTCCTGATCGCCCTGGCGGTCATCTGGCGCCCTCTGGCCTTCGCCAGCAGCGATCCGGAAGTCGCCGAGGCCCGCGGAGTACCGGTGCATACGCTGTCCGTCGCCTTCATGATCGTGCTCGGCCTCGCGGTCGCCCTGTCGGTCCAGATCGTCGGCGCCTTGCTGGTCCTCACCCTCGTGGTCACTCCCGCCGCGTCCGCCGCCCGCATCACCGCCTCCCCGGTGCTGCTGCCACTACTCAGCGTGGTCTTCGCCGTGGCCTCGATCGAGGGCGGCATCCTTCTCGCCCTGGGCAGCAGCATCCCCATCAGCCCCTACGTCACGACCATCTCGTTCACCATCTACGTCGTCTGCCGCCTCACGGGCGCCTACCGCACCCGACGGTGGGGAGCCGGGAGGACAGTCCCGCAGCCGAGCTGACCGACGGGGCCCCATGGACCGGCAGGCCGGGATGGACTGCGTACCGCACGAGGCAGGCCGGTCGCGGGCCCACTCACCACCCCCAGCCCGCGGTATCAGTGTCGACCGCGCAACGCCTACCCGCTGTGAGCCCTTGGGCAGCCATGATTCCGACCAGGGAAATTTTCGACAGCGTCAGCGCCGTGAGCATCTCAGCAGCGAGGCTCTCGCCCGGTCGCCGATCTGCTCGCCGAGTGCGAGCTTGCCGCAGAGCGTCTGCCATGGACATGCACGCAGGTAAGGACGCCGACGACCTGCGCACCGCGATCAACCAGGGCCTGGACTGCGCCGACGTGACCGCGCCGACCCGCCGCGTCCTCATCCACGGCAGCAGCCACGACCCCGCGCTGCTCACCACGCAGGTCGAGGCAAAACTCTTCGCCTGCCGGCGCAGCCACGACCTGTGCGCCCAGCACGCACAACACCGCAAGCACCGCCGTATCTGTGCCGAGACCACCGACCACGCAGCCGGCGCCTGCCGAGGCGAATTCAACGCCACGGTCCTGAAGCCCGGACTGACGGACCACCGAGAAGACGCGGGCTGACGAGCCGGAGGCCAACTGGACATCGCCCGGTTCACCAGCAGGCGGGCAGCCCGCTCAGGACCAGCCCGGCCAGGCGGAATGCGAACCAAGCTCTTGACACTGACCCCGGAGGATGGCCCTCTGTGCGCGGCTCCAGCGAGTGTCGCGGAGGCTCTGGAAGGGTGATAGCCATGCCGGCACCTAACTCCCCCGAGTTCCTGCAGATCACCCGGCCGGGTGACATCACGCCGGACCTCAGAGGGCAACTGACCCGTTGTTGGACAGACGTCGTCAACGCGGGCGGTGCGGTGATCGCGCCCACGATTCCCCCGCCTCCCGTCACCCTGCGAGACGTCGGCCCGGCGACGGACCAGCTCATCGCCGGACTCGATCCGTCCCACGGCCGACTCCTCATCGCCCTCGTGGACGGAGCACTGGCGGGGTGGCTGATCGTTCGCCGGGATCCCCATCCCCTGGTCGCGCACTGCGGAGTGGTCAACCACCTCCAGACCCACCCGTACTTCCGCCGACGAGGAATCGGGATCGCCCTCATGACCCGTGTCCGGGAAATCGCCGTAGGGGACATGGGGCTGGAACAGCTCCAGCTCAGTGCGCGAGCGGGCATCGGGCTGGAGGACTTCTATCTGAGCCTGGGTTGGACGGAGGTGGGCCGATGGCCAGGTGCGCTGCGCGTGGGCCCTGGTGACGACCGTGACGACGTCCTCATGTGCCTCAGCCTCTGAACCGCCGTGACCGGCCGTTGCCTGACCGGCAGTTGTTCCGACCGTGGAAACGCGGCGCAAAAAACCCGTCGACACCTATGTACAGGGGAACCGTCGGACGACCGCGTGCTCGCGTCCGACCACCGGAGGGGGTGGCGGGGCGACGGAAGTGATCCACGGGGCCGCGCGGGAGGTTCCGGACGAGGACGAGGACCCGCACGACCACGGCCACGATCCCACCGCCACGACCGGCCCGCGCCTCGCCTGGCTGCTCTCCCTCCCCGCCACCGCGCTCCTGCTCTTCCCGCTCTTCCCGCCACCCGCGCTCGGCTCCTACAGCGCGGCCCGGGAGGACACGCAGCGCGCGGCACAGGGCGTCGGCACGTTCCCGGCGCTGGCCGCCGACGACCCGGTCGACCTGAACGTGGCCCATTTCAGCTCCCGCGCGATCTACGACAGCGGGCGCTCGCTCAAGGGCCGTACGGTCCGGCTGACCGGCTTCGTCACCCACGGAGACGGCGGCACCTGGTACGTCACCCGGCTGCCTCATGGCCGACCGGGAGAGTCTGCCGCCCGTCGGCCCGTTCGCGTACGGCATCGACGACACCTGCGAGCACAAGCAGTCCGAACCCGTAGTGGGCGTCTGAGGACCCCTTGCCGGGCGGCGAACGCAGCCACGGCGCCGCCCGGCACGGACACCGATCCGGCAGACCGTCAGGAGAGAGGACCGGTGCGCCTGACGCCCCGCACACTGGCATGCTCTGCGGTACCCGCCACCACTGCTGGCACCAGGAGGTCCCCTGGTCCGGCACCAGAGCAGCCGTCACTCTGACAGATTCCTGCGGGCCAGGGCCCGGCCGGCACACAGCCGCCGTCGCTAGAGTGCGGCGCGTCCGTTGTGTCGTACGGCGAAGCGAGTGGCGTGAGCAAGCAGGATTACACGGAGGAGCGTGGCGGGCTCGCCGACGCTGTGCGCGTCGTCGTGCGGACGCTCGTGTACCTCGTCCTCGGGGGCCTCGCGCTCACCGCGATCGCCACGGTCGCCAGCGTCCTCGGGCCGACGATCGCGCTCGACCTCTACACCCCGCCCGTCGCCGCCTGGTGGACGGTGTTCACGGCCGTCGTCGTCCAGGGCGTCCCGTTCCTGTTGCTGGGCACGGTCGTCTCCGCCGCCATCGGCGCCTTCGTGCCCGAGCGCGTCTTCAGCCGACTGCTGCCGCGGAACCAGGCCCTCGCCGTGCCGGTCGCGGGCGCGGCCGGTGCCATCCTGCCTGGGTGCGAGTGCGCCTCCGTGCCGGTGGCCGGCAGCCTGATGCGGCGCGGGGTCGCCCCGGCCGCCGCGCTCGCGTTCCTGCTCTCCGCGCCCGCGATCAACCCCGTCGTCCTCGTCGCCACGTCCATCGCGTTCCCCGGGCAGCCGCTCATGGTGGCGGCCCGGCTCGTTGCCTCCCTCGCCACAGCCGTCGTGATGGGCTGGCTGTGGGCGCGCTTCGGGAGGGAGAAGTGGCTGCGGCTACCGAAGGCACGTACGACCGGATCCGGGACCTCTCGCAGGGGTGCCTTCGCGGCCGGGCTGCAGCACGACTTCCTGCACGCCGGGGGCTTCCTCGTACTCGGCTCGGCGGCAGCGGCGACCTTCAACATCGCCGTGCCGCGCTCGGTCCTCGACGTCTTCACGGGATCGGCCTGGCTGTCCGTCCCACTGCTGGCGCTGCTCGCCGTGGTGCTGTGCGTGTGCAGCGAGGCCGATGCCTTCGTGGCGGCTTCGCTGAGCGGGTTCGTGCCGACTGCGCGGCTGGCGTTCATGGTGGTCGGGCCGATGGTCGACCTGAAGCTGATCGCGCTTCAGACAGGTACGTTCGGCCGGGCCTTCGCCGTCCGGTTCTCGTCGGCGACCTGGGTGGTCGCGCTGGTGAGCAGTGTGCTCGTGGGGTGGTGGCTGCTGTGAGGCGATACGGGCCGGCTCTGCTGTTGCTGCTGGTGGGCGCCGCGGTGCTGCGGATCTCGCTGTTCAGTGCCTTGTATTTGCGGTACGTGCAGTCCGGGCTGCGGCCTTATCTGATCGCGTCCGGAGTGCTGTTGGTGCTGCTGGGGGTGGCGACGGGAGTGAGGGCCGCGCGGGAGGTGCCGGACCAGGACGAGGACCCGCACGAGTACGGGCACAATCACACCCACACGACCGGCCCGCGCTTCGCCTGGCTGCTCTCCCTCCCCGCCGCGGCCCTGCTGCTCTTCCCGCCGCCCGCGCTCGGTGCCTACAGCGCGGCCCGGGAGGACACGCAGCGCGCGGCACAGGGCGTCGGCACGTTCCCGGCGCTGCCGGCCGATAACCCGGTCGATCTGAGCGTCGCCTCCTTCGCCTCCCGAGCAATCTACGACAGCGGGCGCTCGCTGAAGGGCCGAACGGTCCGGCTGACCGGCTTCGTCACCCACGGGGATGGCGGCACGTGGTACGTCACCCGGCTCCTGGTCTCCTGCTGCGCGGCCGACGCGACCACGAGCAAAGCGCAGATCCGTGGCGCGGACGCCCCGGCCACGGACACCTGGGTGACGGTCACGGGCATCTGGCATCCCAAGGGCAAGCTGGGCTCGACGGCGGCCTGGCCTCTGCTGGACGCGAAGACGGTCACGAAGGTCGAGGAGCCGTCGGACCCCTACGAGAAGCGTTGAGTCGATCGGCGCAGCCTGGTCGCAGCCGGACGACCCGCGGTGGAGACGCCGCGGCTGTCCGTACGGCTGTCTCGGCTATCGCGAGCTGTAAGGGAGGAGTGCCATCTCGCGTGCGTTCTTGATGGCCTGCGCTATCTGCCGCTGCTGCTGACGCGTCACGTGGGTCACCCGACGGCTGCGGATCTTTCCGCGGTCGGAGATGAACTTCCGCAGCAGGTCGGTGTCCTTGTAGTCGACGTAGGTGATGTCTGCGGCGTCCAGCGGGTTGACGCGCTGACGCGTGGCGGTCTGCCGCCCGGTGGTGGTGCGTCGGGGCATGGTGAGGTCGGTCCTCTCTTTGAACGGGGCGTGGTGGAATGCGCGGGCGTTACGGCGGAGCGCCGGGCGGAACGAGTGAGTCCCGTCCCTTCCGGGCGTGCCGCCGCCGGAAAAGCCACGATTCAGGTCACGGGGTCGAGCAAGTCGTCGAAGGCGTGGGGAAGTTGTTTCCATCGCTCCCTGCCCGCCGCGTACTCGTCGTCGGTGAGCAGGCACGAGTCGAGCAGGGCCGGCAGACCGTCACGGTCCAGGCCGGGCGAAGTGAAGGTGAGGTACTGGCAGCGATCACCGTGTTCGGGGTGCCAGTCCACGGAGGCGGCGAGGCGCCGTTCCGCGGGCACCATCTCCCAGGCGGCATCGGGCAGCCCGGCCAGCCAGGGTCCGGCCGACTCCACGCACAGCGCGCCGCCCGCAGCGTCCCACGACAGCAGTGTGTCGGGACGGTCCGCCAGCCAGAACCGCCCACGGCTGCGGGCGGCGGCGCAGGTCAGGTCCTCCAGCGCCGCGTAGAGGCGCTGCGGGTGGAAGGGCCGTTCGCGCCGCCAGACGAAGGTGCTCACGCCGTGCTCGTCGCACTCCTGCGGCAGCAGCGCGCACGCGGGATGCACACGGGCGGCGGCCGCTGCCACGTCGAAGCCCTCCACCAGCGCGGTCCCCAGGACGCCACTGCCCACGCGTACCTTTCGGGCACCCGGCGTGAGCTGGGCGAGCAACGCGTGGTCGGACTCGTCGGCGGTCTCACCACCCTCCCCGAGCGAACTGTCCTCGACGAGGGCGATCACCGTCGGGTATTCCAACTGCCGGGCGAAGGTGTCGGCGACCGTGCGCTGGTCGGTCGGGGCAGCGGCGAGGCCCACGTCGACAAGGTCGTCGCCGTTGGACAGGTACGGCAGGACGAGTGCCGGCTCGACCACGGTGGCGACCCCGGTCAGCGCCAGCGGTACGCCTGCGGAGGCGATGACCGCGGCCATGGCCTGCGGTTCGACGGAGTCCCACAGTTCCACGACGGCCAGCCGGTAGCTGCCCTCCCCTGCGAGCCGCAGGAGTTCGGGGACGAGGTCCTCGCGCAGCGCGCAGCACGCACAGTCGTTCACCAGGGGTGCGTCGCCGCTGTCCAGCAGGCCGCCGGCGTCGCGTACCGTCCGGTGCACCGCACTGTCGACCGCGGATGTCAGGTCGTGGTGCAGCGCGACCGAGCCGGGAACCGTGCGCAGGATCTCCTCGACGGCGGCCCGGCGGGCATCCGTGTGCAACCCGGCGACGATCGCGACCGGCAGCCGCGCCTGGTCCCCGCTCACTGCTTGCTCCCTCCGCGTCCGTAGCGCCGCTCGAAGCGCTCGACCCGCCCCGCGGTGTCCAAGACCCGCTGGGTGCCGGTGTAGAAGGGGTGGCTCGCCGAGGAGATCTCGACGTCGATGACCGGGTAGGTGTTGCCGTCCTCCCACTCGATGGTCTTGTCGCTCGTGGCGGTCGAGCGGGTGAGGAAGGCGTGGTCGGCGGCCCGGTCGCGGAAGACGACTGGGCGGTACTCGGGGTGGATTCCGGGCTTCACGGCTCTCAGCGCTCCTCGCGGAAGTCGACGTGGCGGCCGACGACCGGGTCGTACTTGCGCAGCGTCAGCCGGTCAGGGTCGTTACGGCGGTTCTTGCGGGTCACGTAGGTGTAGCCGGTGCCGGCGGTGGACCTCAGCTTGATGACCGGGCGGAGTTCGTTACGGGCCATGGACAGCACCATACATGAGATTGGTTTTCATTTTCACTCAGCTGCTACTGTGCTGCCATCACACGAGGAGGAACCATGTCCGCCCACTGCCAACTCACCGGCCGACAGCCCGGCTTCGGCCATCACATCTCCCACTCGCATCGGCGCAGCAAGCGCCGCTTCGACCCCAACATCCAGCGCAAGCGCTACTGGCTGCCGAGCGAAGGCCGCCATGTCCGGCTCACTCTCTCCACCAAGGGCGTCAAGACGGTCGACACGATCGGTATCGAGGCCGCGGTGGCCCGCATCCGCTCCCGGGGAGGGAAGGTCTGATGGCGAAGAAGAGCAAGATCGCGAAGAATGAACAGCGGCGCCTTATCGTGGCCCGCTATGCCGCGCGCCGCGCCGAACTGAAGGCGATCATCTCCTCCCCCGGAACCTCCGACGAGGAACGCGCCGCCGCCCAGGCGGAACTGCGCCGACAGCCCCGTGACGCCAGCGCCACCCGCTTCCGCAATCGCGACTCCGTGGACGGCCGCCCCCGCGCCTACCTGCGCACGTTCGGCCTGTCCCGCATCCGCGTACGCGAGATGGCTCACGCAGGCGAGCTCCCCGGCGTGACCAAGAGCAGTTGGTGACGCGCACCCGATCCGCTCACCCCTCAAGGCCGCACCGCAGCCGCAGCGACTCTTTCCCAGTTGCGAGCGCCCGGTCGGGCGGCCCCCCTCCGTCACGCGCAGCGATTTCCGAGCCCGGTGGGTCTGGCCCGCCAGGCAGTGAAGACCCGTTCGGTGGACGCCAGTGGGAATGCGGCATTCCGCTCACATCGTGCGCCCCCTGGACGTAGCTCTGCCACGCCCAGCAATCCTCGACCGGAAGTGGGGGGCCTGGCCGCCAACGGGTGGCACCGGCCCGGAGATCGGGCCGCGCCGGTGAAGATCGGCAGGCCCCCCGCACGCCGCCTACCGGGAGAACGTAGCGGGAGCGGCCGCGTCGACGGACAACTCCCTTACCCCGGCCACCTTGGTGGATGTTCGAGGAGCCACCGGCGGCCATGCCGTGCTGCCCGCGTGCGCCCCCATCGCGCCCGCCTGTCACCCCGTGGCCTCCAGCACCCCGGGAGGTACACGAGATCCGGGACAGTACTGGAACTGGCAACAGCACTTCGACCTCCACGGCGCACCGCTGCGCACCACGGCAGCACCGGACAGCGACCTGGTAACCGTCCTGCCGCACTACCGCGTGAACCAGCCACCGTTCACCGGCCGCACCGCAAGGGGCAAGCCCTGCGCACCGATGTCGACGTCCAGCCCGACTCCCCCTCCCCTACGAATTCCTCGCCGGCCAGCGCTACGCCACCCAGGGCAGCACGACCAGCGCGTACTTCGGCCCGTCGAACTCCGACAGCACCTCCCCCGAGCGCTTCGTGAAGGGACACAACCTCTACTACGAAATCCAGTTCGGCCAGCGCGTGGCTTCGTCCGCGGGACGGATGTGGATGTGGTGCGCGCCGGCAGATGGACTCGTCACAGGACTAGGAAGGCATGAGGGGAAGGTCGTCGGTATAGGCGTTCACCGGTGGCGAGATGCGGCGGACGGTTCGGACGTCGAGGGCGGCAGCCGCGGACTTCGTGCCGAGCGTGCCGCTGGGGTGCCAGGCACCGGTCACCGCCAGCCAGGTGTTGGCGGGCGGAACCTTGGTTCCGTACACGCGGACCTTCACGGGGCGTGCATCGGCTGCGCAGCACGTGAAGATGATCCGGGTCAGGTCCCAGGCGCCACCCTGTCCGGCCGGCGTGACGAAGCCGGTCAACTGGACGGTACGGCCCTTGATGGCCGCTTCGCGATCCTGCTGGACCCGGGTGGTGAAGTCCGTGAGGGTCATGGGCAGCGGCGAGGTGGCGGGCAGCGAATCGAACTCCTTCTGCTTCTTGACCACTGTGCCACTGGAACGTGCCGCGGTGTACGCGCCGAGGGGCGGCGGCGCGTAGAAAACGAGACTGAGAGCGGGGAGGAACAGCAGCCACGCGATACGGGGCGCCGTGTTGTGGTTGTGGCCGTGAGCATGGCTGTGATGTTCGTTGCGGCCTTTGTCCATGGCCGCGCCTGCCAGGGCGAGCAGCAACAGCAGTACCCCGGAGACGATCAGCAAGGGGCGCAGCCCCTCCTTGACATAGCGCAGGTACAGGTCGGTGAACAGGGTGGAGTGCAGCAGGCCGACACCCATCAGAGCCAGCAGCACCACCTGTGCGTGACGTTTCACAGCAGTGCGCCTCCGATCAGGGCACTGGCGGCAACCGCCACGACCGTGGTGACGGAGGAGAAACGCCAGGCGAAGGCCCGGCCGAACGTGCCCGCCTGCAGGGCGATCAGTTTCACGTCGACCATGGGGCCGACCACCATGAACGCCAGCCGGGCGGTCGGCGAGAAGCCGGTGAGGGAGGCCGCGACGAAGGCGTCGGCCTCCGAGCAGACGGCGAGTACGACGGCGAGGGCGGCCAGGAAGAGCACGGACAACCAGGCCGAACCGGAGAAGGTGTCGAGGACGGAACGCGGTACGGTCACATTGAAGGTCGCTGCTGCCATCGCGCCGAGTACGAGAAAGCCCCCGGCATGCAGGAAATCGTGCTGGAAGCCGAGACGAAACTCCTTCCATCGGCTGCCGCCGGGCCGATGTCCGGTGTGCCGTACCGCGGCTCGCAGCCACTCCTCCTTGCCCAGCCAGAGCCAGAGCCAGCCCATCACCGCGGCGGTGGCCAGCGAAGCGAGCAGCCGGGCGCCGACCATGGCCGGGTTGCCCGGGAAGGCCACCGCCGTCGCGGTCAGCACGACGGGGTTGATCGCGGGCGCCGAGAGAAGGAAGGCGAAGGCTGCGGCCGGAGTCACTCCCCGTCGGATGAGGCTGTTCGCGACGGGCACGGAGGCGCACTCGCAGCCCGGCAGGACCGCTCCGGCCACACCTGCCACCGGTACGGCCAGGGCGGGACGCCGAGGCAGCACCTTGGTGAACAGGGCGGCCGGCACAAATGCGTTGATCGCACCGGACAGGGCTGTGCCCAGCAGCAGGAAGGGCAACGCCTGCACGGTGATGGCCAGGCAGACGGTGCGCCATGCGGCGACGGCCGGCCGCTCCAGCCACGAGGTGCCGGCGAGGGCGAGCACCGCCGCCAGGCCGATGGACGCCAGGACGATGACCACCAGCGGCCAGGGCAGTGCCCTGCGTCGTAGTGTCCCCGGCGACGCAGTCCCTTCGACGGACGGCATGACCGCGCTAACCATTTCATCCGTTTTCATACTTTTACTCCGGATGTCGGTGTCGTCGCAGAAGGTATGCGACGAATGCGGCCATACCCGGGCGCACACGCCGCCACATGGCGATGCCTTGAACCAGAACAGGAAGCCACTTAGGAGATCCCGGCTCCGCAGCCGGCGGGCCATGCCCGATGATGGGCATGGCATGACCGAGCTCCGTCCGACGACGCACCGTGCGCCCCTGCCCGTTCTGCGGGCTGCCGTGTTCGCGCTCGCCGGTACCTCGCTGGGGTGAGCCGCCCAGCGCGGTCGAGAGCCACGGGTGAAGTCCTGCCTGGGCGCCGCCGCACGTCTACATGATGGCCATGGACATGAACGACCACGGGGCATGGTTCTCACCGCCGACGAGGCTCGCTGGCGCGTCCCTCGATCGAGTGAACAGCCCCCCCATTAGTCCGGACGGGAGAAGGTTGCCATGGCCGTCCGGGCGCGCAAGGGCGTCACAGCCACCAGTCCTGAACACGCCACCCTGTGACCGCGGGGCCCACCATGGGCATGGGCAGTGAGAGGCCATCCTCCCCGGAACCGGGCCGATCGCGTGGTCGTCCGGCTCGCCGGCCGGCTCCCTGTCGTCGTGTGCCCCGACCGGATTGCTGTGAGCCCCACGATCGTGAACTCACCGAGCTGACGCCACTTTTGGTCCCTTTCCGCGTCGGGCTGGGCCATCAGCGCGGTGAGCACCCGCTCCCAGTGAGCGGCCCCCATCCGCACCCGGTTTCGAACGCGTCTTCCGATACCGCAGGCGGTGGGCGACCGAGCGGGTAACGGGTGTCCCGCACGCGGACGGTCTCCGCGTGCGGGATCGGGTGCTCCCCTCGGGTGGGTCAGCTGGTCGTCAGGGCGGTGTCGTCCACGACGAAGCTGGTCTGGAGGGAGGAGTCCTCCACTCCGCTGAACTTCAGGGTGACCGTCTGACCCGCGAACGAGGACAGGTCGAAGGTCTTCTGCGCATACCCAGAGGCGGCGTTGAGATTCGAGTACGTCGACAGGGTGGTCGAACCCGCGGTCACCGTCAGCTTGTCGTACGCGGTGCTGCGGGTGGTCTCCGCGGTGTCGATGTGCAGGTAGAAGGTGAAGCTGGCCTTGCAGCCGGCCGGGACGGTCACCGACTGGGAGAGCGTGTCGGTGTGCGAGGAGCCGTAGCCGTCCAGCCACGCCTTGTACGAGCCGCTGTGCGCGGCCTCGCCGCTGTCGGTCGTGATAACCCCGCTGGTCGCACTCCAGCCGGTACTGCCGGACTCGAAGCCCGGGTTGGCCAGCAGCTGGGCGGAGGTGCAGCCGCCACCACCCGAACCGACGGTCCAGGTGAAGGAGGTCGAGCCGGAGGCGCCGGTCGAGTCCTTCGCGGTGACCGTGACCTGATAGGTGCCCGCGGTGGACGCCGTACCGGAGATCAGACCGGTGGAGCTGCTGATCGACAGGCCGGTCGGCAGACCGCTCGCGCTGTAGGTGAGGGTCGCGCCCGCGCTGTCGCTGGCCGA
>NZ_JBEYFS010000025.1:0-70808 GCF_040634475.1 Streptomyces sp. NPDC007095 | reverse complement strand
CGCCAGGCATGGATCAACGACCCCGCCAAACGACGCCAAACCGAACAACAGATTTCATAGCATCACATTCGTTTCATTTGACTTGACAGGCACCGCCTAGCGCCAACCCGCCCGCGTCCCCGCGGACCACGGTCTGCGGGCCTAGCCGCCAGAGGCGAGGTTTACGCCTTCGTCGTCCACTCCTTGAAGCAGATCCCGATCGGCTTCTTCACGGTCGCCTTGCCCATATAGCCGCCGATCTTGAGGTACGCGTCGTACTTGTAGACCTTGTACTTGGGATAGGCCCTCACATGGCCCACCCTCCCCCTCGGAACCTCGAAGCGCGTCTCGATCTCCACCGTGTAGCTCTTCCGCACTTCGGACCCGATGCTGCCGCTGATACTGCCGGCGGTGAACCCCGCCTCCGACGAGAACGCCGTCTCCACCGTCCTCGAGAAGTTCAGCTTCAGGGTTGTCTTCCCCTGGCCGTCGGTTTCCGCGATCGTCTTCTTCCCGCAGCTGCGCCCCAAGTACTTCCCGTGACGCAGTTCGATCGGCCTGAACGGCCTGCTGATGGACGAGGCTCCGGTGGTCGTGACCTCGGTCCTGGCGGTCCCGGCAGGTGCGGCCGTGGCCGTGCCCGCGCCGAGGATGCTCAAAGCCATCGTGCCTGCGACCGCGCCCGCGACCAGAGCGTTATTGCCCCTGCACTGCATGAACACTCTCCAGTTTCCCCCGTGAATGTTGCCTTCATCAGAGTGGCGTGCCACCCCCGGGAAGTCGCTGGCACTGAGTCCACACTCCTTAGCGGTGAGTCCACACGGCGGTACGGACGGTGCGCAGTTGCGGCTCAGCGACGAAGCGCCGTATCCGCCCCTCCTCCTCTGCCCGTCCCGCCTGGGCAAAGGCCGACGGGTTCAGGCACCTCGGACGACCGTCCAGAGATCCCCAACAGCATCCGACGGACAGAGCCCTTTTCAGGGATCCTCAACACCAGTGGGTCACAACGGGGAACCGCACCCGGCAGGCCGTTCACCAGATGTGTATCTGCAACTGGTGCAGTTCTGCCATGCCCATGCCCTTATTTAGGGGTAGACAAGCCGTACAAGGACTCGTAAGACGGCGAGGAGGGGGACATGCTGATCGAGACGGTGTTCCGGAGCGAGGAGCTGCCGACGGCGGACCGGTTCGACTGCTGGCGCGAACTGGTCGGTCAGACGCATGCTCCGCTGGACCTGCGCAGTGACCACCGAGCGGATTTCCGGGCTTCTCAACGTGTGCTGGACCTCGGTGCCGTATCGGTATGGCCGACAACGTTCCAACCGGTGTGCTTTCGGCGGACGCCGAAACTGATCCGGCAGTCCGATCCCGAGGGGCTGCACCTCTCGCTGCCGTTAAGCGGGGCGCTCCGCACCATCCGGGGCGAGGAGGAGTCCGTATACGGCCCGGACAGCCTGTGCGTCGTCGACACCTCCCGTCCCGTCGACGTTCACGGAGGTGATGACTCAAGCCCGCACACCGGAGTGGGGCTGGAGGTCCCCAAGGCGCTGCTGGCACTGCCCAGGAACAAGGTCGACCAGGCTGCCAGGCTGCGGTTGTCGACGCAGGAGGGATTCGGCGCCCTGCTGGCACAACTGCTCACCCAGCTGGCGAACGGCACCGATTCCTATCAGCCTGCCGACGGACCCCGGCTCGGGGCAGTGGTGGTCGACCTGTTGTCCGCGCTGATTGCCCACGCCCTCGACGCGGACAACTCGCTCCCACCGGAAACCCGCCGACAGACCCTCGTACTGCGCATCCGGGCCTTCGTCCAGCAACATCTGCACGACCCGCAATTGACCCCGCGCACCATCGCCACCGCGCACCACATCTCCCGCAGCTACCTGTACCGCCTCTTTGAGCACGAAGAGGAGTCGGTCGCTGCCTGGATCCGCCGTCAGCGCTTGGAACACGCTCGCCGTGACCTCGCAGAGCCCGCCATGCGCAGCACCCCCATCCACGCCATCGCCGCCCGCTGGGGCTTCTCTCATGCCGCCGACTTCACCCGCGCCTTCCGCACGGCCTACGACATGTCACCCAGGGACTACCGCAGCCTGGCCCATCGGCCTCCTCGATCTGCGTCTTCTCTTCAGAGCTGAGGTTGCTGTCGAGGTCCGCTCTGACGCGTTCGATCGCGGCCGCCGCACCAAGGGGGTGAGGGGCGGTGGTGGCGATGATCGCGCCATCAGGACGATCGGGCGATCAGGTTCGGGCGGGGCTGGACGGTGCTGGTGTGGTGGCGCAGACGGTGCCGCCGTCCTAAATCTTCGCGCAGGCGCGAGCGTCTTCGGGGCGGGTGACTGGGACCATTCGGGTGTGAGCGTCGAGTCCGGTCTGCTGGCGGTATTCCTCGGAATCACCGCGTTTGGGCCGGTCAGCCCCGCCCGGGGACGCCAGTTCCCCCTCCGGGCGGTTCCCGAACGCCGTCAAGACGTAGCGATTCCTGCTGTCACAACGAAAGTCGGCAACTCGACAATGGTCTCCGCTCTGTCTCGCCTCACAGGTCAAGCTGCCAGTCAGTGAGCACACCTCTAGGCCAGAGCTCGCCGCCTCGCCAGAGCCGCTCCTGCTCGTTGAGGAGTCCCTCGTCAACGGCGGTTTTCCGGCGGTTTTCGACCCACAGCTCGGCGAGTGGCCCGAAGACATCGAGTTGGTCGGCAGGGAAGGAACCATCCTCTTCATAGAGGGCGACCAGCGGTGCCGCGGCCGAGTCATCGCGGTCGCAGACCCAGCACAGCACGGCTTCTCTGAAGCCGCTGACGGTGCCGCCCTTGTTGTTGCGCCAGCTGTGGGGAAAGCGGGCCAGCAGTATCGTCTGCCGGCTGCAGCTGGGGCAAGGTGGCGTTACTCCGACGTTGAGGACGATCTCCTCTAAGTCGTGCGGCTCGCCTGTACTGGCTTCCTCGCTCACGCCACCCCTTGCCACGCCTCCTGGCCAAAGGATCCCTTGATGTCTGAGGCGATGGTCGCGGCGTTCACCAGCGAGGCAAGCTGGTAGACGATGGTTTTCTGCGGGCCGCGCACCGCGAGTTGAACGGGATTCTGGCCGGGGTGGGCACCCATGATGCGTTTGAGTTCATTGATGCACAGCTCGTTGATGCGGTGATAGGGCAGCCGAAGCTGGACGGGGGCTGCGCCGTCGCGTCCGGCGGAGGTCACGTCGAGGACCTGCAGTTCCTGCCCGAAGATGCTGATGGCGCCGTCGCGGTCGTTGACGCGGCCTTGCACGGTGATGACGCTGTCCTCCACCAGGGCGGCGGCGACCATCTGGTAGGTGGCGGGGAAGAAGAGGACCTCGATCGCTCCGTCACGGTCGGCGAGGTTGACGATGGCCCAGGCGTTGCCTTGTTTGGTCATCTTGGGCTGGACGCTGGTGATCAGGCCCGAGAGGCGGACCACGCCTTCGGTGCGCCCTGAGGCCAGCAGGTCCACGATGGTGGTGTCGCGGTTGTTGGACAGGATGTGCTCGGTGCCGTCCAGCGGGTGCGCGGAGACGTACATGCCGAGCATCTCGCGTTCGATGGACAGCAGTTGCTTGCGGGGCCATTCGTCGTCGCTGACCGGCACGTCCAGGCTGAATCTGTCGTCGCCGGCTGCATCGCCGAGGCCGGCGAAGAGATCGTCCTGTCCGTAGGCGGCTGCCTTCTTGAGCGGGACGACTGCGTCGATGGCGCTCTCGTGGGCGGCGGACAGTCCCTTGCGGGTGTGTCCCAGGGAGTCGAAGGCGCCGGACCTGATGAGGGATTCCACGGCCCGCTTGTTCAGCGCGGGCAGGTCGACCTTGTCGAGGAAGTCGGAGAACGAAGTGAACTTCCCCTTGGACTTGCGGGCCGCGATGATCGATTCGATGACGTTGTCGCCCACGTTGCGCACGGACAGCAGTCCGAAGCGGACGTCGTCGCCCACGGCCGCGAACTCGGCGAGCGACTCGTTCACATCCGGCGCGAGGACGGTGACACCGAGCTTGCGGGCATCGGCGAGGTAGATGCCGGCCTTGTCCTTGTCGTCACCGACAGAGGTGAGCAGGGCCGCCATGTACTCGGCCGGGTAGTTGGCCTTGAGGTAGGCGGTCCAGTAGGAGACGAGTCCGTAGCCTGCGGTGTGGGACTTGTTGAACGCGTAGCCGGAGAACGGGAGCATGACGTCCCAGATCGCCTTGATGGACTCTTCCGAGTAGTCGTTGTCGGCCATGCCGTCGTGGAACTTCTGCCACTCGGCGGCCAGCACCTCGGGCTTCTTCTTGCCCATCGCGCGGCGCAGCATGTCGGCGCCACCGAGCGTGTAGCCGGCCAGGGTCCGGGCGATGGCCATGATCTGCTCTTGGAAGATGAGCAGGTGGTGGGTGGAGCCCAGGATCGGGTCCAGGACTTCCTTGAGCTCGGGGTGGATCGGGTCCGGGTCCTGCTTGCCGTTCTGCCGCAGCGCGTAGTTGGTGTGCGCGTTGGCGGCCATCGGGCCGGGCCGGTACAGGGCGAGGGCGGCCGCGATGTCTTCGAAGCGGGAGGGCTCCATCAGCTTCAGCAGCGCGCGCATGCCGCCGCCGTCGAGCTGGAACACGCCGAACGTGTCGCCGCGGCCCAGAAGCTCGAAGGTTTTCTTGTCATCCAGCGGGATCACGGTGACGCTGGTGTCGCCGTTGCCCGGGTCGACGGTGGCCAGCTTGACGCCGCGGTTCTCGCGGATGTTCGTCAGCGCGTGGTCGATCACGCCCAGGTTGCGCAGGCCCAGGAAATCCATCTTGACCAGCCCCATGTTTTCGCAGCTGGGGTAGTCAAAGCCGGTGATCTTGACGCCGTCCTTGGCGCGCATGTGCAGCGGGATGCGCTCGGTCAGCTTCGTCTTGGACAGGATGACCGCGGCCGCGTGCACACCGGTGCCGCGGGTGAGGCCTTCGACACCCTTGGCAGTGTCGATGACCTTCTTCACCTCCGGCTCGTTCTCGTACATCGTCCGGATTTCGCCGGCCTCGCCGTAGCGCGGGTGCGCGGAGTCGAAGATGCCGTCCAGCGGGATCGACTTGCCCATGATGTCCGGCGGGAGCGCCTTGGTGATGCGCTCGCCGTGCTGGAAGGGGTAGCCGAGGATGCGGGACGAGTCCTTGATCGCGTTCTTGGCTTTGATCTTGCCGAAGGTGTTGACCATGGCGGTGTACTCGTCGCCGTACTTCTCGGTGACGTAGCGGACCATGGCGTCGCGCTGGCGGTCGTCGAAGTCGAGGTCGACATCCGGCGGGTTGATGCGCTCAGGGTTCAAAAAACGTTCGAAGAGCAGACCGTGCTCGAGCGGGCACAGCTCGGTGATGCGGGTCGCGTACGCGACGATCGAGCCGGTGGCCGACCCGCGGCCGGGCCCGACCGGGATTTTGTTGTCACGGGCGTGGCGGCAGATGTCGGCGACCACGAGGAAGTAGGAGGAGAAGCCCATGGGGCCGATGACCGTCATCTCGGTCTCGAAGCGCTCCATGACCTCGGCCGGGATCGGGTCGCCGTAGCGCATGGCCAGGCCCTTGAGGCATTCCTTGCGCAGCCAGGACTCCTGCGTCTCCCCCTCCGGCACGTCCGGGTACTGCGGCATCTCGTCGACGTTCTCGAAGACGGAGTCGTAGGACTCGATGCGCTCGGCGATCAGGAGGGTGTTGTCGCAGGCCTCCGGCAGCTCCGCGAACAGCTCCCGCATCTCGGCGGCGGTCTTGAGGTAATAGCCGCTGCCCTGGAACCGGAACCGCTTCGGGTCGTCCTTGTTCTTGCCCACCCCGATGCACAGCAGGTTGTCATGCGCATCGGCCTGGTCCTCGTGCACATAGTGCGCGTCGTTCGTGGCCAGCAGCGGAATGCTCAGATCCTTCGCCAGCCGCAACAGCCCGTCGCGGACGTCCTTCTCGATGGACAGCCCATGGTCCATCAGCTCCAGGAAGTAACTCTCCTTGCCGAAGATGTCCTGGTAGGCGGCAGCGACTTCACGGGCCTCGTCGTACTGGTTCAGCCGCAGCCGCGTCTGGATCGCCCCGGACGGGCAGCCCGTCGTGGCGATGATGCCGCCCGCGTGCTCGCTGATCAGCTCCATGTCCATCCGCGGCTTGCCCGCGGGGAACTGACCGGTGTAACTGGCCTCGGTCGACAGGTAGAAGAGGTTCTTCAGACCCTGGACGTTCTGCGCCCACATCGTCATATGCGTGAACCGGCCACCGCCGGAGACGTCCTTCGAGCCCTCGCCGTCGTCCGACATGGCCCGCTGGCCGCCCGGACCCCAGAACTCCTGCTTGCGGTTCCGGCGCGAGGACGGCGCGACGTAGGCCTCGATCCCGATGATCGGCTTGACGCCGTCGACACCCTTGGACACCTGATGGAACTCGTACGCACCGAACATATTGCCGTGGTCGCTCATGGCGACGGCCGGCATCCCCTGACGCTCGACCTCGGCGAACATCGGCTTGAGCTTCTGCGCGCCGTCGAGCATCGAATATTCGGTGTGATTGTGCAGGTGAACAAAGGAATCCGTCACCGGGAGGGCACCTCCGGAGCAGTCGCGGGAAGGACTTCACCCTAGCCCCCAAACGGTGATCAGATCCGGCCCTGAAACGACCTCAAAGCCCCCTCGGCCAAGCCCTCCCCGGGTGACCTCGCACTCTCACAAAACGAAGTCGAAACGCCCCTCGGCGTGGCGGCTCGTCCCGTGTCGACGACGATCTTCAGAAGCCCGAGACAACCCGGAATGCCTCACCCAGTGAGCGTTACGGGGGATGCCTCCGACACCTCACGAGAGTGGCCGATTTCAGCCGTCTTGCCCGGCCCCGGCAGACCGGCTCGTCGCCCAGCCCGGCAGCAGACGCCTTGAACCAGCTCACGCGCGATGGCGACGACGGCTGAATCCCCTGCGGGCTACGGGGCGGCGTGCGAGCCCGGGCCGCGGAAAACGTCCGAGCCGCCTTGCGCCGCCTTGACGACCTACGAGGTCATCGCATTGGGGCTGTCGGTCGCTGCCAGAGAGGTGACGCCTTCACATGCCGCGGTCGGGGCCGTACCACGATTCGGGGCGTTCCCCTGCCGACATCGGCAGGCGCTGCAGTTTCACAGGGCCTGGATAGAAGGCTGAGCTGTTCGGGCCGGTCATGTCCTCGCCGATCAGGTAGCGGTAGAGCCATTCGGCGAAGCTCATGGCGTACCGCGACCACCCTCCCTCCCCGTCCTCGATGAGAAGGGAGGGAGCGTCGAGCCCTGAAAGAAGGAAGACGGTCTCGCCTCGGTCAGTACTGGTGATCGGCCACAGTCCCGTCTCGGTCCCGAAGGCAAGTTCATTCAGTCCGAACAGGACACGAGGGTCCTCATCGGGGCTCGCGTCGCCCCAGGGCACCTGTGACCAGGCCAGGACTGTGCTCTGTATCTGAGCACCGAGGTTCCACCGTTCCGTCGCAGGGTGATGGAGGTACAGGTGCCCGTTGAGTTGGACCGGCCCATAGGCGTCGACGAGGACCCGGTAGTCGGATGGCAGGCAGACACCGATTTGTTCGTGGAGCCGGTCCCAGGCGCCTGGGTCTGCGTACCGGTTCTGCGCCGGTCCAAGCATCGCGATCGCAGCAGCTAGGTAATCGGTCATGGGATCCTCATTGGTGCGTGCGACTGACCCGGGGATCAACGGCGGATCGGCCTCATGGGGTCATCCGAAGTACATTCCGGATCATGTCAGCCTGGCACTCTCACCGGTTAAGGTCGTCAGCCTGCGGTAGCAGATCAGGGCACCGGCGGTCCCGGCGAAGGCCAGAAAATGTTCGGCCTTGCGTTCATAGCGACGGTGCGGGCGGCGGCACCCCGCGAGCCACGCGACCGTCCGCTCCACCGTCCAACGGTGGCGGCCCAGATCGGTGACCCAAACGAGGTGTCCCGGGCCGGGAGACGGGACAGCGGGCCCGGCGACCGTGTTGCCCAGGCGGGCTGTGTGCCTTACCGCCCGCGCGGGTGAGCCAGCAGCCGAGTACCGAATGAGGACGGGGCAGCCTCGATCGCCGACACCTCGCGGCAGGCGGGCGATCATGGTCTCGGGGCCGGGAGGGATCGCGTAGGGTGGAGGAATCCGGCGCGGGGTGGAGCAGCTCGGTAGCTCGCTGGGCTCATAACCCAGAGGTCGCAGGTTCAAATCCTGTCCCCGCTACCAAGACCTGAGGGACCAGCACGATGTGCTGGTCCCTCAGGCGTGTCGTGCCAACCATCTCAACTGACCTGTGCCACGCGGGGCGTGGGCCAACTCACAGCGGTAACCGGGACGTGAGCGGAACAACCCGAGACGGTTGACCGTTCATCAAAGTGTGGCTGCGGAGGGGACAGTGTCCCCGGGCCTCACCTATAGCCCATGGGGACGATCGTCCGGCTGAAGCCCCATGGAGCCTTCCGCCGCGAGGCGACCGCCCTCCGCACGCCATCACCCACGGCCCCGGCTGGTCTCCCCGTTCAGCCGGGGCTTTTCACGCGCTGATCACCGGCGCGGCGGCAGGGCGCAGCTACGAATCCACGAGGTACGCCTTCTCGCCCATCATTAGCGGTGCGTCGGCGGGCCCCTTGATGTACGGGCCTCGCCAGATCACCCGGTGCTCCTGGTGGCTGGGATACCACTGCCGGACTTTGTGCATCCGCACCGGCCACCGGTGGTGGTACACCCGCTTCGTCTCCCCCACCGGATCCGACGGTCGGGGTGAGGGCGCAGCGAGCCGGATGACCCGTACCTCGGGCTCTCGCGACACGGAGCCGTCATCGCCGTCGACTGTGCGCGCTCCGGATGCGGCCTGAGATGGGCCGGCGGCCGTGACGCCCTGGGCGATGAGCCGCCAGAAGGCGAACATGTAGCGGCCCACGAAGTCGTCGTAGGGGTCGTCCACGCGGCCGCGGCCCCACTCCCCGGTCTCGGGGACCGGCTCGGAGCGCCACCGGGAGGCCTGGTTGAGGGCCTTCTGGAACTGGCGGTGGCGCTCGGACAGATCTGCGAGCATCTCGGTACTCTCCTCCGCCAGGCACGCATCGCCCCGCATCCCGTACATGCCGTCCGGCATCAGCACAGGAAGCGGATTTCCGGAGGCGCGCGCCTGGGAGACCGCCTGTCGCCATCCGGCCGGCTGTACGGGCCCGTCGCGGTCCATGAACGTCGTCACCCGCACACCGGGGTACTGGGCGGTGGGCAGGACCTGGTGCTGGGTGATGAACTGCCAGCCGAATGCCTTGGTGTCCGACAGGGAGCCGGTGCGGTTGACGACCACGACCGGCTCGGGCAGCACCAGCAGCCCGGTGGGTACGAGGATGTCCCGGTCGCGGTCCAGAGTGCTGACGTCGGCCGGCTCGAGGGTGGCGGCCGCGGCCATGACCGCGGCGTGCGCGGCCGGGGAGATCACGAGGACCTCCGCCTGCCGCAGCAGTTTTCCGATCTGCCGTATTTCCCACGCGGCAGCCTCCCCGGCCGCCCGGGGCCACGGAGGCCGGTACCCCTGTTTGCCCAGCGTCATCGACAACGCCGCATCCCATGCCAGATCCTCGGGCCGTTCGGCCATGTCCGCGAGATCACTGCGGAGCAGCACGCTGTGCAGCTCGCTGACGACGTTGTTCATGTTGGAGGCGAGCGTCATCTGCACCCACGGGTTACCAGTCAGACACCGCCGTGTCTGCTCCCGCAGGCGGTGCGCCGCCCGCGCCGCGTCGGCCGCCGTCCACTGCCCGCCCGTATCCCTGCTGCGCTCCCGCTTGTCCCGGCTCGCTTTGCCCACCCCATGGCCCCCTACCTCGACGCCCCGTTGCCGAAGCCGTACCCGACCGCGAAGGCCACGACACGACGCGATCCAGCCGAGAGCCAGGGCACCGAAAGGCCAGTTGAGGGGGATTCAGGACCCGATGCTGCTGGACGCCGCGCTGTGCCGGTCCAGGAACTGTCCGAAGGTCTCATGGAAGTCAGGCGGTGACGACAGGCCCTCAACGATGGCCTGCCACTGGGTGGGGTCGTTCCCGCACAGGTGCAGCAGGGCATCGCCGGCCGCGGACTGGCGCTGACTGCTGACTGCTGACTGCTGACTGCTGACTGCTGACTGCTGAGCACGACGTGGGCGGGCAGCTGGCGCAGCGGGACGTCGGTGCAGTGCCGGGATGCGCGCCCGCACCAACGAACAGCGCCGCCGCCGGCAGCTGGATCAGCCCACCGAACAAGCCCCGCCCAACGCCCCGTCTCCTGCCTGACCCGGCATCGCCTCGCGGCTGCCCACGACCTGCTCTGCACTCTGACCGTGCGACTGGGACTGCGGGCGCAACGCATGTGGGGGATCCGGAAAGGTCGAGCAGCACGACCTGCGGTGTCCCGGTACTCCAGCATTCGTGGCAGGGCTCAGTTGGCCTTGGCGCCTGGGCTGGATACCTGGAGGGTTCGTGCAGGCAATGCGAGCGGCACGCCGGAGCCCCCTGGCTCCGGAGCTCTGGTCCGAGGACGACGGGCCGCGTCCGGTCCGGCCATGGCCGGCGCCCGGTTCCGCCGATCAAGGCTGAACCGGGCGCCTGGCGTGTGCACCGGCGGCGAAGCGCGCGTACTTGTCGAGTGGGGGATGCGGGAAGAGGTACCCCGCTACCCGAGCGTTGTGCGCCTCGCGTCGCCGCCGGTGGTCATTTCCTCAGCGCACCTCCCGTGCGTACGGCGCCACGGTGATCCGGTCGATCAGCGGGGCGTAGCGGGAGCGCAGCAGCACGCCGGGAAAGGTGTCCGAGGTGTAGGTCGTGCCGTCGAAGTTCGGCAGTTCCTCGGACCGGAAGGAGATCGTGTTCTGTCCCTTCTTCAGCTGGACCGGAACGGTCAGCTCCCAGAAGTCGTTCTGGTGGAAGGTGTGCGGGAAGCCGACCCGCTGGATCGCGCCGCCGTTGACGGAGATGTCCGCGTGCCGGGCGAGCGGGTCCGGGTTGTAGTGGGTGGCCTCGGACTGCTCGGGGTTGGAGTAGCGGATGCGCAGCGCGTACAGACCGGGCCTGTCCGCGGCGACCTTGAACGTCGCCGTGTTGCCGTTGCCCGGGTCGCCGCCGATGCCGGTGATCGCCGTACCGTCGGTGGCGAGCGACAGCGGCGCGAGCGTCGCCGTACCGGCGAGCGTCGCGTCCTGTGCCTCGTATGTCCGCACCGGCAGCGCGCCCTCGGTGGGTGTGACCGTCAGCCGGTCGACGAGCGTCGGGGCCGAACCGCCGGTCACCGTCACCTTGTTGACACCGCCCGAGAGGGAGACCGCCACGGTACGCCGGTCCTTGGACAGCCGTAGCACCTCGTGTCCGTTGACCGAGACCCGGCCGTTCGCGCCGCCCAGAGTGTCGACCCTGAGGGTGGCCTCGCGATCGGCCGGAGAGTAGACCCAGAACGTGGCCGTCTGGCCCTTCGCGAGCCGGGCCGCGCCCGATCCGGTGGCCGCCCGCTCCGGCAGGTCGTACACGGGCCGCGCCCCGCCTCCGGCCCAGGCCAACTCACCCTCGTACACCTGGGTGTTGGCAGCCGCGCTCGGCAGGGACAGGGTGAGCCGGTCCACGATGGCGTCGCCCTTCGTGACCCGCTTGCCGTCCAGGCTCTTCGCGGCGAGCGTCAGGGTGTGCTTGCCCTTGGTCAGCTTCACCTTGGTGTCGGTGTGGTCCCACACCACCCACTTGTAGCCGAGCGGCATGGACAGCTCCTGCTCGGTGTCGGCGGAGCCGTCGACCCGGAGGAACACGTTGGTGGGGCCTTGTTCCTTCACCTTGTCGAAGGTGTTGAGGGAGTTGGCGAAGACGCTCAGGTCGTAGGTGCCGTCCTCGGGCACGTCCACGGTGAAGTCGAGCGTGACGTCCGAGCCGGTGCGCAGGCCGCCGACGTCGTAGCCGCCGGAGGTGTAGAACTTCGACACGTCACTCGTCGAGCCCTCCGGACCGTTCTTCGAGTAGCCGGACCCGGTGTGCGCCGCGTTCTCCGCCTCGTACGAACCCTGCCAGCGCACCGGCGCGGTCTGTGTGCCCTTCGCCGTTCCGGCCGGGCTCAGGACGATCTCGTACGCCGACGACTCCTTGAGTGTCGGCAGTGTGCCGTCGCCGAAGTCGACGGAGACCGTGCCGTCGTCCGCGACCTTCAGGTTCGTCTCCGTGAGCAGCTTCGGGCCGGAGTTGTCGCCGATCTGGCCGCTCCACTCGATCTCGCGGACCCAGGCGTGCACGCTCTTGCCGAAGATCTTCTTCGGGATGTCGGCGAAGGTGATGTGGCCCTTGCTGGTGGAGCCGCCGAAGATCAGCCGCGCCTGCTTCTTCTTCTCGTCGAGGGTGGCGACGCCCTGCATGGTGTAGTTCTGACCGGGGAACGGCGGGTTCACCGATACTGTGTGCCCGCTCATCGAGGCGTACGAATTGAGCAGCCACCACTGGCCGTTGCCGCGGTTGGACTGCACCGCGGAGTCGGAGAGGTTGCCGTCGATGTTCCAGTAGGCGATGTCGGCGTCCACCTTGGACTCCTCGATCGCGGACACCCACTGGATCATCTGGCCAGGGACGGAGGTGTGGTAGTTGAAGGCGTATTCGTTGATGTTGATGGGGAGTTGGGTGCCCTCGTGCGCGGTGCCCTTGAACAACTCCTTCTCCCACGCCCGGTACTTGGCGACGCTCTCGCGGACCGCCTCCGGGTGGCTCAGCTCGTGCCAGGTGATGACGTCCGGGAGGGTGCCGGCGGCCAGGGTGTGGGTGAGGAAGCCCTTCACCTGGTCGTAGAGGACGCTGGTGTTGGGGCCGGCGATACGGGCGTCCGGCATCCTGTCCTTGATGAGCTTGTACGCGGAGTCCCAGGCGGCGAAGTAGTCGTCGGGGTCGCTCAGCCAGTTGACCTTGTTGTAGCTCCAGGTGCCGGTGCCGAACATGTTGCCCTCGGGCTCGTTGAACGGCACGAAGACGATGTTGTCCTGGTACCGCTTCGGCAGTTGAAGTACCTGGTCGACCTGGGTGGCGATCTTCTCCTCGTACAGCTTCAGCTTCTGTGCGGGGGTGTCGCCGGGCCACTCGTAGGGGAAGCCGCGGTGGATGTCCGTCATGTAGATGTACACGTCCCCGTCGGTGGAGTCGGCCAGCGGCTTCACCACCTCCAGCGCGTCGGCCCCCGGGTGCTGCGGGCCGTCCTGGGCCTTCGTGGAGACCGTGCGCAGGCCCATGCCCTCGATGAGGTTGTTGGTGGGGACGTCCGGTCCGTACACGCCGTAGAGCGTGCCGGAGGCGCCGCCGTGGAACGCGCCGGTGTCCGAGCCGAGGTCGACGGTCAGGGCTCCCTCGCGGACCACGGTGACGGTCGCCTTCACCGCGCGCCCGGCGGCGGTTCCGGCCACGGTGAACGTGCCCGGCCGGGCGTACCTGTCGGACGGTACGGCGTCCCAGGTGACCGGCGCGTCGCGGTCGTAGCCGTCGGAGAAGGAGGAACGGACGGCAGCGGGCAGGGACGGGGCGGTGCCGGTCGTCGTGCGGACCTCGAAGGACGTCTTCGACAGCTCCTGGAGGGTCGGCACGGTCCCGACGGTGCCGGCCACCTGCTCGGGGCTGAGTGCCGCGTGCCAGACGGTGAAGTCGTCGACCGCTCCCTTGAGCAGCGGGTCCGGCCAGAAGGATTTGCCGATGTACCCGGCAGCGGCGGCCGAACTGTCCAGTACGTCCTTGGCTTTGACGCTGGTCTCGGTGGCGGAGACCGGCACGCCGTCGAGGTAGGTGGTGAGCCGCCCGGCGGAGGTGTCGAGGGTGACGGTGACGGTCCGCCACTGGTCGGCGGGGAGTGGCGCGTAGCCGCGGACCTGTGCCTCCGCACCCCCTCCGCCGGTGGTCACCGAGGTCTGCAGCAGCCCGTTCCCGCTGTAGGGGGTGGCGAAGAGGTACTTGGTCGTGTCGGTGCCCAGATCGAAGATCCGCTGCCAGGACGACTTGTCGCCGCTCCACTTCACGCGCGCGGAGACCGTCAAGTCGGCCGCGTCGCCGAGCACTTCGCGGGGGAGGCGGACGTACGCGCCGTTGGAGTCGGGTGCGCCGCCGGGCAGCGCGAGTGCCTTGCCGCCGGTCGCGCCCTCGACGGACTGGGCGGTGGAGCCGTTCACCAGGGTCGCCGTCAGGTCGTTGCCGGAACTGTCGGCGATCCGGCCGGAGGCGAGGTCGTCCTGGTCGAAGGTGTAGTGGGCGACGGGCTGCGGCGTCTCGGCCGCCTGAGCGGGCACGGCGGGCGCGGCCAGCAGGCCGGCGCCGAGGGTCAGCGCCACGGCGGCCGGTGCCCGGCGCCGGGCCGATCTGTCAGCGGATGGCATGGATCGCGTCCTCAATCCTGGAGTGTCGGAGTGCATCGAACCGGTTCGATCAGGGCGTGGGGGGCAGCAGGAAACTCGCGTGGCTGACGGGGTTGGCGGCTCAGCGGCTCCAAAGAATGCGTGGAACCGGCTTGGGGTCGTCGGAAGGATCACTTCATCGAACCGGTTCCGGGAAGCTAGCACCGGGAATCCCGGCCAGCAATCCCCCAGGCCCGAAGAAATCCGGCCTTCTGCCGGGCAGGAAAGTGCTGTCGGGGGTGTTGACAGGCGTTCGGCCTCTTCCTACCTTCACTTCACGCGAACCGGTTCGACGATCGGCTTCCGTCAGACGTTCCAACCCCTGTCCAACCCCTACTCTCACGACCGGCGGGTACTGTCTCCACCGAGGAGCGAACCGGTTCGAGCAAGGAGCCACCCGTGAACATCGGTGAGATCGCCCGGCGGGCCGGTGTCTCGCGGAGCACCGTTTCGTACGCGCTCAGCGGCAAGCGCCCGGTCTCCGGCGACACCCGCCGGAAGATCCAGGAGGTCATCGACGAGCTGGGCTACCGGCCCAACGCCAGTGCGCGTGCCCTGGCCAACGGGCGGACCAGCACGATCGGCCTGGTGTTCCCGCCGGCCGGGAACCATTACACGGGGATGCAGCTGGACTTCATCGGCAGTGTGGTGGAGGCCGCGGCAGCCTACGACTACGACGTCCTGCTCTCCCCGAGCGGTGTCGACAGCGACCGCTCGTTCCAGCGGCTGCTGGGAGAGCGACGGGTCGACGGCGCGATCCTGATGGAGATCAGACTGCAGGACGACCGGGTCGACCACCTGGCCGAACTGGACTTCCCCGCCGTCGCCATCGGCCGCACCGCCCACCTGGAGGGCGGCTGGTGGGTCGGCCTGGACCACACCGCACTGACCGCGGCGTGTGTGCACCACCTGGCGGACCTCGGCCATCGCCGGATCGCCTTCGTCAACCGCCCCGAGCAGCTGCTGCGGGCCGGGTACGAGTCCGCGCACCGCGGCCTCGACGGCTTCACCAAGGCCGCCGCGGAACGCGGGCTCACCGTCCGGACGTACCCCTGCGGGGACGATGCCGCCTCCGGCCAGACCTGCGTGGAACGCATCCTGCACGACGACCCCGCCACCACGGCTCTGGTCACCCTGAACGAGGCCGCCCTTGGCGGGCTGTACCGGGGGCTCGCCGGGGCGGGCCGCCATGTGCCGCGCGACTTCTCCATCACCGGAGTCGTCGCCGGACGGTGGGCGGAGACGGTGACCCCGCAGCTCACCGCGGCGGACGTACCGGCGGAGGAGATGGGCCGGCTCGCCGTCGACCTGCTGGTGGAGCGGCTCGACCATCCCGACGCGCCACCCCGGCACCATCTCCTCACACCACCCATCTCCCTGCGGGCCAGCACCGGGCCGAACACAGCCTCCTGACCACACCCGCGTAGTTCACCGCACCCACCGCACTTCACCTCACCGGGCGCCCGAACCGCTCACCGTGCTGTTCGCCGTGCCCGCTTTCGCTCACCCCCCGTGCCCTCGGCACCCGCATGCCCAGAACAAAGGAACCCTCGCGATGAACAGCTCCTCCAGACAGCGCCGTCTGACCGCCGCGGCCGTGACCGCCCTCGCCGTGGCCGTCACCGCCACCGCCTGTTCCTCCGGCTCCGGCAGCAGCGACACCAAGGACGCCGGCAGCGGCACGTACACCCTCTGGGACCCCTACCCGCAGTTCGACAAGACCTCGGCCTGGGCGAAGCTGCTGGACCAGTGCGGCACCGAGGCCGGCGTGAAGGTCAAGCGGACCGCCTTCGACACCAGCGACTTGGGCAACAAGACGCTGCTGGCGGCGCAGCAGGGCAACTCCCCGGACGTCCTCATCGTCGACAACCCCGTGGTGTCGACCATGGCCGAGGCGGGCGTGCTCACCACGACCGACGACAACAAGCTGGACACCTCCAAGGTCGACCCCAACCTGCTGGCGGCCGGCCAGTCCGGCGGCAAGACCTATGGCACCCCGATCGGCGCCAACACCCTCGCCCTCTACTACAACAAGGACGTCCTGAAGGCGGCCGGCGTCGATGTCGCCTCGATCAAGGACTGGCCATCGCTGACGGCGGCCCTGGCGAAGGTGAAGAAGGCGGGGAAGAAGGGCATCACCTTCTCCGCCATCGGCACGGAGGAAGGCAGCTTCCAGTTCCTGCCCTGGTTCTGGGGCTCGGGCGCCGAGCTCACCGAACTCGACTCCCCGCAGGGCGTATCGGCGCTGACCCTGTGGAACGACTGGACGAAGAAGGGCTACGCCCCCAACTCGGTCCTCAACAACACCCAGACCACCAGCTGGCAGGAGTTCGCGAGCGGCGACTACGCCTTCGCCGAGAACGGCACCTGGCAGCTCGCCAACGCCAAGAAGGCCGGCTTCGACTTCGGCGTGCTGCCCGTCCCCGCCGCCACGGGCGGCAACGCGGCGGCCCCCACCGGCGGCGAGTTCGTCACCATCCCGGTCCAGAAGGACAGCGGCCGCTACGCCGCCTCCCAGAAGCTGGTCACCTGCCTGACCAGCGGCGACAACCTCTACAACACCGACACCACCCTGTCCTACGTGGCCCCCACCAGCGAGGTCCAGGACAAGCAGGTGGCCGAGAACGCCGACCTGAAGCCGTGGGTGGACGCGGTCAAGGCGGCCAAGGGCCGTACCAGCGACGACCTGGGCACCAAGTACCCCAAGATCTCCGAGCAGATGTGGAAGGCCGTCCAGTCCGCCCTCAGCGGCTCCAAGTCGCCCAAGGACGCGCTGTCCGAGGCCCAGTCCGCAGTCAAGTAACCCGACCACAAGGGTCGTTGATGAATCACACGACACAGCTCCCGGACCACCGGTCCGAGGGCGTCCGAAAGGACGGGGCGGCCGCTGACCCGCCCCCGGCCGGCAGCAGCAAGCGCCGCCGACCCGCCTCAACCCAGTGGGCCGCCTGGGGCTTCCTCGCCCCGGTGGCTCTCTACCTGGCCCTCTTCTACGTCTATCCGCTCTACCGCAACCTCGACCTGAGCCTGCGTGACTACACCGTCCGCTCCTTCGTCCAGGGCGACGCGCCGTTCACCGGCCTGGCCAACTACCGCAAGATCTTCGACGACCCGACCTTCGCACCGGCCCTGCTGCACACCGTGGTGTTCACCGCTGTATGCCTGGTCTTCCAGTACGCCATCGGGCTCGCCCTCGCGGTCTTCTTCCACCAGAACTTCCGGCTCTCGGCCACGCTCCGCGCCCTGTTCCTGGTCCCGTGGCTGCTGCCGCTGATCGTCTCCGCCTCCACCTGGGCGTGGATGCTCAACAGCGACTCCGGCATTGTCAACGCCCTGTTGAGCGCCCTCGGGTTCGACCCGGTGAACTGGCTGACCTCGCCGTCCTGGTCACTGACCTCGGTGATCATCGCGAACATCTGGATCGGCGTCCCCTTCAACCTGGTCGTGCTCTACAGCGGCCTGCAGTCCATCCCCACGAGCCTGTACGAGGCTGCCGCCATCGACGGCGCGAACGCCTGGCAGCGCTTCTGGCGGATCACCTTCCCCCTGTTGCGTCCGGTGTCCGCGATCACCCTGCTGCTGGGGCTGATCTACACCCTCAAGGTCTTCGACATCATCTGGATCATGACCAAGGGCGGCCCGGCCGACTCCTCCACCACCTTCGCCACCTGGTCCTACCAGCTCGGCTTCGGCAACCTCCTGCCCGCCTTCGGCCCCGGAGCAGCAGTCGGCAACCTGCTCGTCGTCGCCGCCCTGGTCTTCGGCCTGGTATACGTCCGGGCGCAGAGAAAGCAGGCACTGTCATGAGGCGAACCCGCAGGCGTACGTGGGTGAAGACGGCGATCGGCGTCCTACTGACCGCGATCATGCTCTTCCCGGTCTACTGGATGATCAACGTGTCCTTCACCCGCGACCAAAACATGCGCAAGAGCCCGCCGGACCTGTTCCCCGCCCACGGCACCCTCGCCGGCTACCGCACCGTCCTCGACGAGCAGTTGCCCTACCTCGGCACCAGTCTCGTCATCGGTCTGGGCACCGTCGTCCTGACCGTGGCCCTGTCCGCGCCCGCAGGCTACGCCCTGGCCAAGCTGCGCCCACGCGGCGGCGGCATCCTGAGTTTCGTCCTGCTGGCTGCCCAGATGATCCCCGGCATCATCATGGCGATGGGCTTCTACGCCATCTACCTCCAGCTCGGCCTGCTCCAGTCCGTGCCCGGCCTGATCGTCGCCGACTCCACCCTGGCCGTCCCCTTCGCGGTCCTGATCTTCACCGCGTTCATGTCCGGCATCCCGGGCGAGCTGCTGCAGGCCGCACAGGTGGACGGGGCCCAGGCCCTGCGCACCTTCTGGTCCGTCGTCCTGCCGATCAGCCGCAACGCCGTCGTCACGGTGTCCCTGTTCGCGTTTCTGTGGTCCTGGTCCGACTTCGTCTTCGCCAGCACTCTGGTCAACGGCGGCGCCCATGAGCCGATCACGCTCGGCATCTACCACTACATCGGCAACAACAACCAGGAGTGGAACGCCATCATGGCCACCGCGGTGGTGGCCTCGCTGCCGGCCGCGATCATCCTCGTCCTCGCCCAGCGCTACGTCGCCGCCGGCGTGACCGCCGGTGCCGTGAAGGACTGAGCCTCACCAGCCCCCTGCTCGAGAAACGAGTCACACCCCATGACCGCCGCCCCCTCCGGCCCGGCCTTCTCCATCCACGACATCCCGTTCAGCACCTACGGATCCTGGTTCGACATCTCGCCCGTGATCGCGGAGAAGACCTACGCCGAGGACCTCCACCTCGTCTCGCACCAGAACGGCATGCACGCCGCCCTGCGACTGGTCCCCCTGGACACGACTTCGGCCGTCCGCGCGGAGACCCGCGTCGAGGCGACACCGGGCCTGCTGAGCTGGACAGCCGAGAGCGGACGCGTCGACCTCGCCTACGAGAGGCCGGACACCGTACGGCTGCGGGGGAGCGGCCTGGACTTCGGCGTCTTCGCCGCCGCGCACGTCCTGACCCCGTTCAGCGGGACGTACTTCTTCCACGACCCGGCGGCGAACGCGCACGTGTTCACCTCCTACGAGACCGGACGCCGTTATCGCGTCACCGTGCTGTCCGGCACGATCGCCGAGGCGGCCGGAGCCCAGGCCCTGGGCGGTGCCGAGCGCGGTGTCGTGGTGACCGCTCAGACGCACGGCGTCTGGGAGATCGCGATCGAGGAACTCGACACCGCCCGCCCGCCCTACGCTCCCTCGGCGGCCTTCGACGAAGTCGTGGCGGCCGCGCAGGACGTCTTCGCCGCCTTCGCCGACGCGGTGGCGCCCTGGCGTTCGGCGGCCACCCCGGCCGCCGAACTCGCCGCCTACGTCGTCTGGTCGGCGACCGTGGTGGCGAAGGGCCTGGTCACCCGGCCCGGTGTGCTGATGTCCAAGCACTGGATGGACAAGGTCTGGAGCTGGGACCACTGTTTCAACGCCCTCGCCCTCGCTGCCGGTTGCCCCGAACTGGCCCGCGACCAGTTCCACCTGCCCTTCGACCACCAGGACGAGAGCGGCGCCCTGCCGGACTCGGTCACCCACTCCGAGGTCCTCTACAACTTCGTCAAGCCGCCCATCCACGGCTGGGCCTTCGGCCACCTGCGCCGCAGACTGCCCACACCTCTCGACCGGGCCGAACTGACCGAGGTGTACGAGCGGTTGGAGCGCTGGACCAGCTTCTGGCTCACCGCCCGCCGCGCCCCCGGCGCCGACCTGCCCCACTACCAGCACGGCAACGACAGCGGCTGGGACAACGCCACCACCTTCGACCCCGAACGTGTGGTCGTCACCGCCGACCTGGCCGCCTTCCTCGCCCTCCAGATGCACGAACTCGCCCAACTGGCGACGGTGTTGAACAGACCGGACGAGGCGGGCCGGTGGCACGCCGCGGCCGAGGAGACGCAGACCGCCCTGCTCGACCAGCTCTGGACCGAAAACAGGTTCGTCGCCCGCTCGGCCGACACAGCGGAGACCTGGAGCAGCGCCAGCCTCCTCGACCTGATGCCCATCGCGCTGGGAGAGCACCTGCCCGCCGAGATCGCCAGTACGCTCGCCGACCGCATCAAGGCCCACCTCACGCCGTACGGCCTAGCCACCGAACTGCCCACCTCCCCGCACTACTTGGCCGACGGCTACTGGCGCGGCCCGATCTGGGCCCCCGCCACCGTCCTCGTCGAGGACGGCCTGCGCCGCGCCGGCCACGACCGACTCGCCGACGACATCAGCACCCGCTTCCGATCCCTGTGCGAGACCCACGGCTTCGCCGAGAACTTCGACGCCCTCACCGGCACCGGCCTGCGCGACCGCGCCTACACCTGGACCGCCAGCAGCTACCTCCTGCTGGCCGAGGCACACGCACACCGAGACGGCCGCTGACCGCCCGGCTCCGCAAAACCCCGGGGTCGTACGGACCCCGGATCTTCCCCCCTCCCAGGAGCCGCACCATGACGTCGCACTCCACGCTCCCCGGATCCGCCGCCCGCACCAGACGGCGAACGGCCTCGTCCGTCGCGAAATTCCTCGGCCTGCTGGCAGGCGGAGACCTGGACAAGGTCACGGCGGTCTTCGCCGACGACATCGACTGGTACGTTCCCGGGTCGGCGTCACTGCCCTGGACAGGGGCGCGCACCAAGGGCAGCGAGGTAGCCGACTACTTCAGGACGCTCGGTGCGAACATCGTGCCCGAGAAGAACGTCGACGATATCGAGGCGCTTCTCATCGACGGTGATCATGCGGTCATGCTGGGACGATTCACGCGGGACGCGAGGGGCACCGGCCGGACGTACATCACTCCCATCGCAATGCACCTTCAGGTGGCAGACGACAAGATCGTCAAACTGCACCTTCATGAGGACACCCTCGCGGTAGCCGAGGCATACGCTGAGTGAGCGGCCTCGGTCGTACGTCGATCGGCGCGGGGCCAACGCCTGGGCGCGCGGGAATTCGATGCGGCTGGTAGCGGAATGGCGGGCCGGACCTGAATTCCGCGGCCCGATTTGCGCTGCGTTGCCCTCTCTGCGGGTCAGGTCTAGCGTGAGGGAAGTGGCAACCGGCGCCATCTGCCGCGAGGCACCACGCCGCCGAGGGATAATGGTTCCCGAGCCTCCACGGCAACCGTCCTGACCTTGGTCGCATCCAACCGGGTTTTACGGGCGGATTTGACGCACTTCGGCGCCAACCGGCGCCCGGAGGTCGATGTGCTTCCCACGCGACACAAGACAGCAACCATCAAGGGCCAAGAAGTCTTTTACCGCGAGGCCGGCCCCCGCGACGCACCGGTCGTACTGCTGCTGCACGGATTTCCGAGCAGTTCCCACATGTTCCGCCATCTCGTCCCCGCGCTGGCCGACGACTATCACGTGATCGCCACCGACCACATCGGATTCGGCCACTCCGCCATGCCCAAGGTGGACGCATTCGACTACACCTTCGACAACCTCGCCGGCATCACCGCCGGACTGCTCGACCACCTGGGCATCAAGCGCTTCGCCATGTACGTGCACGACTACGGAGCACCGATCGGCTGGCGCCTTGCGCTCGACCCTTCCTTCGATGTCAGCGCGATCATCACGCAGAGCGGCAACGCCTACATGGAAGGCTTCACCAAGCCGTTCTGGGACGACCTGTTCGCGTACGCCACCAATCCCGGCCGCGAAACGGAGCCGGGGGCGCGGGCCAAATTCAGCGTTGCCACGACCCGTTGGCAGTACGAGAACGGCGCCCCCGACGCGAGCCTGGTCAGCCCGGACACCTGGACCCTCGACCAGCTCCTGCTGGAACGGCCCGGCAACGACGAGATCCAGTTGGCGCTGTTCCGCGACTACCCGACGAACATCGACGGGTACCCGAGGCTGCAGGAGTACTTCCGCACCAGCCAGGTGCCCCTGCTCGCGGTATGGGGGCAGGGGGACGAGATCTTCGGGCCGGACGGCGCACGGGCGTTCTCCCGTGACCTGCCGGAGGCAGAGGTCCACCTGCTGCCTGCCGGACACTTCGCCCTGGAGACGCACCTGGACGCGATCAGCGGATACATCCACGGATTCCTCGGACGCGTCCTCACGTGAGGTCCTGGTATCTCGACGCGTTCAGGGGCCGGAGGCTGATACGACGTGCATCCCGGCCGGAGCGGCATGGGGGGCGCCGCAAGAGAGGTGGCGTGGTGGCCACGTTGACAGCAGTGAACGTCGGGATGCCGAAGGACGTGCCCTGGCACGGAAAGACCGTGCACACCGGCGTCTACAAGCGGACCGTCGCCGGACCCCGGATGGTGCGGCGGCTGAACATCGATGGGGACGGCCAGGGCGATCTGGGCGGGCACGGCGGTGAGCAGCGCGCCGTCCTGGTCTATCAGACCGACTCCTACCGCTACTGGGCGAAAGAGCTGGGCCGCGATGACCTCGTCCCCGGCCAGTTCGGTGAGAACTTCACCGTCGACGGCCTGCCCGACGAGGAGGTCTGCATCGGGGACCGCTATCGCATCGGCGGCGCCCTGTTCGAGGTCACCCAGCCCCGGGTGACCTGCTACCGGGTGGGCCTGCGGATTGGCGAGCCGCGGATGGCGGCACTGCTCGTGGCCCACCACCGCCCCGGCTTCTACCTCCGGGTGATTGAGGAGGGCGAGGTCGAGGCCGGGCAGGAGATCGTCAAGGTCGCCACCGGCCCCGAGGCGATGACCGTCGAGGAGATGGACCGGGTGCTCTACCTGCCCGGGCACACTCGTGAGCAGGTCGAGCGGGCGCTGCGGATCCCCGCGCTCAGTCCCGGCTGGCAGGACTCCATGCGGATCCTTCTGGACCAGTCCGACGGCGAGGGCAGCGGTTCCTCCGGCAGTGCGGGACTCAATACCGCGGCCACCGCTCCGCCGCCCGGCTGGCCGGGCTTTCGGCCGCTGACCGTCACGCGCATCCAGTCCGAGAGCCGCAATGTGTTCTCCCTGCACTTGGCAGCCGCGGACGGTTCTGGGCTGCCGGCCGCGCTGCCGGGCCAGTTCCTCACCGTGAAGGTCCAGCCCGAGGGCGACGTGCCGCCGCTGATCCGCAGCTACTCGCTCTCCGGCGAGCCGGGCATCGGCACGTACCGGATCAGCGTGAAGGTCGAACCGCACGGCGCCGCCGGCAACGAGCTGCGTGCCCACATCCGCGTCGGCGACCGTTTGCAGGCCGCCGCGCCCCGCGGCACCTTCTGCCTGGCCCAGGGCGACCATCCGGTGCTGCTGCTGTCGGCTGGGATCGGCGTGACTCCCGTGCTGGCCATGCTGCACACCCTCGCCCGCGAGCACTCCACCCGAGAGGTGCGGTGGCTGCACGGCGCGCGGGACGGCACCGAGCACCCCTTTGCCCAGGAGAGCCGCGAGCTCATCGCTGCCCTCCCCAACGCGCGGTCCACCGTCTACTACAGCAGGCCGGCCGCCACCGACCGCCTGGGCGTCGACTACGCAGAGGCGAGTCGCCTGTCGGCCGAGCACATCCCCGGGCTCGGCCTGCCGACCGACGCCGACGCGTACCTGTGCGGTCCGGCGGCCTTCATGGACAGCCTCACCGCCGCGCTCATGGCCAGCGGCCTTGACGCCTCCCGTGTCCACACCGAGATCTTCGGCGCGGGCGCCGCCATCACCCCTGGGATCAAGGGATCGGCGACCGCGCCCGCGCCCCACCAGCCCGCGGGTCCGCCCGGCACCGGACCCGAGGTCTCCTTCGCCCGCAGCGGCCTCAACGTCCCCTGGAACGACGCCCAGGAGTCCCTGCTCGAACTCGCCGAAGCCTGCGACGTCGCCGTCCAGTGGTCCTGCCGCACCGGCGTCTGCCACACCTGCGAACTCGCCCTCATGTCCGGCACCGTCGTCTACTCACCCGACCCCGTCGAACCCCCCGCCCAGGGCAACATCCTCATCTGCTGCTCCAAACCCGCCGGAGACGTTGTCCTCGACCTGTGAGCCGACGGCCCCGCCATCGGCTCAACGCTCGGGACTTCGCAAGCCAGTACGACCTCTCGAATGACCTGGGCATCAATCCGGGCGCTGTGCGTCTTCCAACGTCGCCTGCCGCGGGAGCCTCGTGGTACACGCCGTGGTCGGGCGCAAGGCGGTCCGTGCCGCCCGTTCGAAGCGGCTCGGGAGCGGGTACTTCCGGTCATCGGGCGCCCATCGCGGCGAACCGCCACCGACGGCAGCCGCTCCCGGGCCCGTTTGTTCTGATCGGCGACGAAGCGCCGCATGTGGTCTTCGGCCAGCAGGGCCGGGTCGTGGCCGCTGCCCGGGGCGGTCACGGTGAGACAGACGCCGAGGTCGACACACACCCGGCGCCCGGCGTCGATGTGCTGCGGGCTGCGCGGCGCTTGGAGCGACCGCAGCCGGCGAGCACAGCGCTCCCAGAACAGATCCCGAAGCCAACGCTGCGGCACATCGGTGAGGTCGACATGGCTGGAACGCCGCTTGTAGCGAACGCCGAAGTGCTCCGTCTCCAGGAATCGGACAGGATGACGCCGCAGGGGTGCATGGCGTAGCCGCGGGGCAGCGCGTCCAGTCCCTCGGCCAGCTCCCACAGCGGCCCGAACTCCCCCGCCCGAGCGGCAAGTCCGCGCAGTTCCGGCAGACTGCATCCGCACCCCCGGGACGTCGAGCTTGAGCAGTCCGAGGTCTTCGACGTCCTCCTTGTCGGCCTGCGCCATCGGGTAGCCGCCCGGGGTGGGCTGTACCGGCAGCCGCACCAGCGGACTTCCCCGTGCCGTTCCCGGACCGCGGTCCGAGGCGGACGTGGCGCGAGCGCAAGGTCATCCTCGGCGCGGCCGCCGTGCTGCTGCCGGCGCTCGCGGCGATCACCGTAGAGGTCTGGATCGCCAAACCGAAGGGCCACTGATGAGCACCACCGCCTTCAGGCGCGCCCAGCGCTGGTTCTGGGACCTGGCCACCATGGCGGTATGCGCGGCGGGCGCCCCCTGTAACACGGGCTACGAGCCACTCCAGGCCCTGCCACGGGCCTGCGCGTCCTGGTCAGTGGCCTGGTGCTGGCCGCCTCCACCGTCCAGGCGGCGCGGGTCCAGGCCGCGCTCGCCAGTCGGCCCCCACGCCCGAGCATTACCCCCTCTGGGTATATTGTCGTGACGCAACCCGCTCACGGCCCAACGCGGACGGAAGCCATGACGACAGTCCACCACCGGCCAGGCGGCGCCCACAGCGCCGCACTGCGGTGGACGCACGCTGCCGTCATCGCACTGGTGGCAACGCTCGCGATTCTCATCCACCACGACACGGCCGCCGCCATCACGCACGTACCGCCCGCCGGGGTCTCCGAGACGAGCAGCATGACGGGCTTGCACCACGCGGCCGCACTGGCGATGCCCGCCCGCACGAGTCTGCACGCCATGGCGCCCGGTGTCACAGCCCCGACCGCGGCCCACGACGATGACGGGGCATGCTCCGGCACCGCGATGCAGCATTGCTCCGCCGCCGGGGTCGACGGCCTGAAGTTCGCACCTCCCCACCAGCCGTCCACCGGCTGCGCTCCGGCCCTCCCCACCGGAGCAGTCGCCGGCCGGGACGTTCCGGGAACCACAGGCCGGGCACCACCCGATCTTTCCGTCCTGTCTCGATTGCTGCTGTAGGCCGCGCCCGCGGCTGCGCGCGCTCACGCGTGCGCTCAGCCGCGCCCGCACGCGCGTCGAACAACAGCGATATCGAGAAGAAGGACACCCTCTGTGAACAGCATGAACCGCCGCTCCGTCCTGCTGGCCGGGCTCGGCGTCGCGGGCGCCGGAGCGCTCGCCGCCTGCAGCAGCTCCGACAGCACTCCTGCCCTGGTCAGCCCCTCCGGCTCGGCTGTCGCCGCCGCCGACAAAAAGCGCACCCGGAGCGGCAAAACCCACGAAACGACCCTGACCGCCACACAGGCCATGGCCGACCTCGGCGCCGGGATCACGGCCAGGACCTGGGCCTTCGACGGCCGGATCCCGGGCCGGGAGCTGCGCCTGACGGCCGGTGACACGCTGTCCGCCACGCTGTCCAACCAGCTGCCGAACCAGACCACCACTTCCATCCACTGGCACGGCATCGCCCTGCGCAACGACATGGACGGCGTACCGCCGGCCACCCAGGCCGCCGTGCGGGCAGGACGCAACTTCACCTACCGGTTCACCGCGGACGCCCCCGGCACCTACTTCTTCCACCCGCACGTCGGTGTCCAGCTCGACCGGGGCTTGTACGCGCCGTTGATCGTGGAGGACCCCAGGGAGCCGCTGTCGTACGACGAGGAGTGGGTGGTCGTCCTCGACGACTGGCTCGACGGCGTCACCGGTACCCCGGACGACGTCTTCGCCGAGCTGCGCCACGGCATGGGCGGGATGCACATGGGCGAAGACTCCAGCAGCCCGTCCAGCTCCTCCGGTGACGACATGGGAGACATGGGCGGCATGGACATGAGCAGCATGGGCGGAATGGGCAGCTCCCCGTCCGCCTCCACCTCGTCCTCCGGCGGGAGCATGGGCATGAAGTTCATGCTGATGGGCGCCCAGAGCCCACTGCTGGGGGGCGATGCCGGCGACGTGAAGTACCCCTACCACCTGGTCAACGGCCGCGTTCCGGCCGACCCGCAGGTCTTCCGCGCCAAGCCCCGCAAGCGGGTCCGGCTGCGCCTGATCAACGCCGGCGCCGACACCGCCTACCGTGTCGCTCTCGGCGGCCACCAGCTCACCATCACCCACACCGACGGTTTCCCCGTGAGGCACCAGCAGACCGACGCCCTGCTGATCGGCATGGGCGAGCGCTACGACGTCCTCGTCACCCTGGACGACGGCGTCTTCCCCCTGGTAGCGCTCGCGGAGGGCAAGAACGCCACCGGCATGGCCGTCATCCGCACCGGCTCCGGCAGCACCCCCACGGCGACCGTCCGCCCGAAGGAACTGGACGGCATGCTCATGGCCGCATCCCAGCTGCACGCGGCGGACGACGTCCGGCTGGCATCGAAGAAAGCCGACCGGGTCCACCGCATCGAGCTGACCGGCGACATGATGACCTACAACTGGGCCATCAACGGCCGCCGGTTCGACATGAACAACCCGACCGCGCACCCGATCACCGTGAAAGAGGGCCAGCGGGTCCGGCTCGACTTCGTCAACACCACCACCATGTGGCACCCGATGCACCTGCACGGCCACACCTACCAGCTCGGTAGCAGCGGACCGCGCAAGGACACCACCATCGTCCTGCCGAAGAAGACCGTGTCGGTGTTCTTCGACGCCGACAACCCCGGACAGTGGATGCTGCACTGCCACAACGCCTACCACGGCGAGGCAGGCATGATGGCGCTGGTCGCCTACCAGGGCTGACCCCGGCATACACCACACGCGCCGGTGCATTTGCGCGTGGGCCGGTGCCGGCGCCACGGACGCCAAGGACGCGACGCGCACAGCAGGCAACGCGACCGAGCACGGCCCTCCACCCCTGGGTGGAGGGCCCGTTTCCGCCCCCGGGCCGATCCACACGACAGCGCACCCATGGTGGGCTACTGCTGTGACTGCCACCTTGCCGCGCGCCCTGCCCAGCCCGGACGGCAAACCGGTTCCGCCGCCCGGCACCACTGACACGTTCCGCGCCTTCGCCCACGACCTGGCCACCGGCCGGCGGCCGTGGACCGCCGAAGCAGCGCAATTCATCGCCGACCTGTTCGACCAGCTCGCCGCGGACTGGGACACCACCCGCGCCACCGGCCGTGACGACCCCCTACGCGACGCCCTCACCCGCGGCGGCCCGATACCCCGGGGCCCGTGCCTCGAACTCGGCTCGGGCACCGGCCTGTTCACCCCCGTACTGACGGCCGCCTTCCCGCACGTGATCAGCGTGGACCTGTCGATGCGCATGCTGCAGCAGGCCCACTGCCGCTCGCCGTGGCGGGTGCGCGCCGACGCGAGCAGGCTGCCCCTGGCGGACGCCTCCGTCACCACGATGGCGGCGATCGACATGCTCCTGTTCCCTGCCGAGACCGCCCGCGTCCTGGCACCCGACGGGTTACTGCTGTGGATCAACCAGCTCGGCAGCGACGGGCCGCTGTACCTTCCCGCAGCCACCGTCGTCGCCGCTCTGCCCGGCACCTGGCAGGCCACGGAGTCCGAGGCAGGCTGGGGCAGCTGGGCCGTCCTGCGCCGTACCGGCTGACTTATCGACTCACCTTCCACAACCAGGGCAAACGGGCCGGCCCGGGCCATGAGGCCCGGGCCGGGTGGGAACGCACTGGCCGTCAGTGGTAGGCGTGCACGACTGCATGCCCCGTTCCGCGGCCGATCATCCACCGGTTCACCGGAGTGGTCAGCACGAAGGCCAAGGCAAGGGATGCCGCGAGCGAGATCCAGAACAGAGCCTGGGACAGGCCCGCGTCCATGGCACCGGGCACCCCGACCATGACGGTGTTGTCGATCAGTTCCATCACGGCGATGGACACCGTGTCCGCGGCCAGCGCGACCTTCAGCGCCTGGCGGACGGGCAGCCCGGCGCGCAGCACGCCCCGCATGGTCAACGCGTAGCCGAAGACGAAGGCCAACGCGATCGAGACGATGACAGTGCCCGCATTGTGCAGGCCCACGGCAGTGCCGATCACCATGCCCAGGACTTCGCCGATGGCGCAGCCTGTCAGGCAGTGCAGCGTCGCCTGCGCGGCTGTGCGCCAGGAGACACCGGGGCCATGGTCAGCATGGTGCGCGTGCTGGTGCTGTTGCTGGTGGTGCGCGGTGTGGTCCATAGTCGACCTCCCTGGTTGGATCGGGTCACCCACCCAGAACCACATACCCCCTGGGGGTATTCCGAAATGGCGAAGTTTCTCTACGTGGATGGGTCTTGCACCGGTCCTACGCTCGGGACCCGGCCGAGCGCTCTACTGCCCGTGATCACCATGAGCGGTATTGGTAACCCCGGCTATCAGAAGTTGCGGAATACCGAACTGTCCATCGGCCCGCTGCGCGGCCTGCCTGCGCTGCGGACGCCGCCCCTGCACCCGCTGGCAAGGACGCGCAACGTGGTACGGCAGGGCCGCACCGTGCTCGCCTACCGCGGCTGCCTGCGCTCATCGCTGGCCGCCGTACCGGCCCCCATCGCCCTGCTCGAGCCGCGCCGCCCTCTCCCTGCTCCTCCACGCGGAGCGATCGGCCTGCCGCTGCCCGAGGACCCGCCCGACGGCGCCGCCTCATTCGCCTGACACCTCCAACGCCCACCGCTTCACCGCGCCTCGCCAGCCCACTTCAGCAGTGGACCCAACGGCTCCCGCGTGGTCGTCAACTCGCCCAGCGGAAAAAGTCCTTAGTCACGGGCAGCCTCCAGCCCTCAGCCCTCAGCGCCGAAGAAGACGTTCGCGTCCAGAGTGGCCCCGGACCGGGCCGTGGGGCAATCGGTCCGCATCGCCCGCATCCCGGGGTCTCACCGGGGCCGAGTCTGGGTGATCCGCCAAAGGCGGCGGGGCAGTTCGCCTTCCTCGAAGGCGTGGACCTCGGCCAGATTCCAGCCCTCGGCGAGGGCGTCGACGAGGTGGCGGGGGAAGAAGTGCACCGCGAAGCCGCCGTGTTCGAAGATGTCGTCGCCGTGCGCGGTGCCGGAGCCGTAGTGCGTGTCGCCGGTGTGGCGGACTGCGTAGACGAAGGTGCCGCCCGGCCGCAGCACGCGGCGGACCTCGCCCACCAGGGCCTGGATCTCCTTGGTGGACAGGGCCATGCACAGCAGCATGTGCGCGAAGACGGCGTCCACAGAGGCATCGGCGAGGGGCAGCGGTTCGCGCACGTCGTGCATCGCGGTGGTCACCCGCTCGTCGACGCCCTGCTCGCGGGCGGCGTCGCGGAGCTGCTCCAGGCCGACGGGGCTGAAGTCGGTGGCCTGGACGGTGAAGCCCTCGCGTGCGAAGTACAGGGCGTCACGGCCATGGCCGGCACCGAGCTCCAGCACGTCAGTGGCGTCGACAGAGCGGAACACGTCGGCGGCGTGGACTGCGGGTGCGGAGGGCTGCTCGCCGTACATGCCGGGGTGGGCGGTGTAGGTGTGCTGCCAGTGCTCCCGCTGTGTGTCGGCCAGCTCCGGTTCGTCATTCACGTCTGTTCACTCCCCTTGCCCGGACCGGTGCCGCCTGTGTCGGCCAGCCTGGAGGGGGTTGGTCAGGGCCTGCCGAAGCTGGTCGGCGGCCGGGACGCCGGCCACGCCGTCCGGAGTCCGGTACATCCGGCAGGCCAGCCCTGGCGTCGCGTCGGGCTCGGCGAACGGGTCACGCCCGTTGATCAGGAACGTCGGCGAGCCGGTGAAGCGAGCCGCCGCGGCCTCGGTCTGGTCGGCGATCACGTGGGTGGTCACGGTGACGTCGTGCAGGCCCAGGCCGTCAAGAACCTGGTGCAACCGGTCGGCGGCGGACCGAGTGTTCGCGCAGTCAGGGATGACCAGCAGTTCGATGTCCATGTCTCCAGCATCGCGGGCTTTCCAGCCGGAGGGTGCGGGTCAGGTGCAGCACTCGCAGCCGGGGCGGCACCCGCATGCGTCCGCCTCGCCCCCGGACGGCGTCACGACGGCGGTGGGGGCCGTGCAGCAACCCCGGTGCGCAGCGAGACGCCGTCGAGCAGCACCAGCCGAGCGGGGCCCTCGTACAGGCCCGTTCCTGACACGCACCCGCCCGCCCGTCAGGAGCGCGAATCCAGCATCAGATGCATTCCCGTCGGCCAAAGGGCCAGGTCATAGCTCCCCATTCAAGAGAAAGGAAAGTGGCGCAATGTCGCAGGCCACCAGGTCGGACGACTCCCGATCGCGCATCAAACGCAATTCCCCGGATTCCCGCCACATCCTCCGCCTCCGCTTCGATCTCCCGCCCGACCACGACCCTGAACTTCTCCAGCGGCTGCGACAACTCCTGGAAGACTTCACCCCGCGCGTGCAGATCATCGAGCCGAACATGGCTGTACTCGACCTCACCGGCGCGCTCCCGTACTGGAAGCGCGACGCCCGCAGCCTGACCGAACTCGTCCAGCTGCGCGCTCGCCCACCTCGGCCTGAGCAGTGCTGCGGGATGCGCGGGCAACCGGATGCTCGCCGCGATGGCCTGCGCCGTCACCCAACCCGGCCGGCGTACGGTCATCGACGACTCCCCCGAGGCCATCACCGCGTTCCTGCGGCCCCGCCCGGTCCGGGAACTGCCCGGCGTGAGCGCGAGGACGGCCGCGACGCTCGCCGAGTACGGCCTGCACACCGTCGGCGACGTCACCGACGTCCCCCAACTCACCCTGCAACGCCTCCTCGGCGCCCACGCGGGCCGCACCCTCCACTAGCACGCCCAGGGCCACGAGCCCCAGATCGTCGACCCCACCCCGACACCGGCGAGCATGAGCGCCGAACACCACTTCGGCCGCGACGAACTCGACCCCGCCCAGCACCGGCGCGCACAGCTCGCCCTCGCCGACGACCTCGGCGCCCGCCTCCGCGACTCCGGCCAGAGCGCCACAGCCCTGGCCTGCACCGCTACGCCGACTCCAGCGGCACCCGCCGCAGCCGTACCCTGCCCGAGGCCACCCAGTACACCGTGCTCCTTGCCCGCACCGCGTACGCGGTCTATGAGTCCCCCGGTCTCCAGCGCGCCCCGGGTCCGCAGCATCGCGCTCCGCGCCGAGGCCCTTCGCCCCGCCGACCGGGCCCCCGGCAGCTCACCCTCGACACGGAGAACGACAAGCCCCTCGCGATCGAAGCCGTCGCCGACCGCGCCCGCTACGGCCACCACGTTCTCTACCCCGCCACCCTCGCCATCAACTCCCCTACCCCGTCCGCCCGCCGCCGGAACCGGGGTGGCCTCCCCCAGACGACTCGCTGCGACATAAGCACGACAGCAGCGGGCGAGGGTAGGCACCCCTGCCGAGGAGTGACGATGGACCAGGACCGCTATCGGGACCTGCGTGTTCCGGACGACAGCGGACGGCCGACCCGTGAGGAAGTCGCCCGGCTGATCTATGCCTTCGACGCCGTCGCGGACGAGCGCCGCACCCGCGCGGACTACCTACACGTCGCCGACAACGTGCTCGAAGTCCTCACCCGACGCGGGCTGATCAAGCCAGATGCAACTGGCCGAGCGGCCACCCGCCATCGGTCTGCGCCTGCACAAGAGCGGCCACGTGACCGGGACCAGACCAGGACCAGCCAGGCCGCCACGCCGTATTCGCCCTGCAACCGCACGGGCCCGTTCGGAGCCGTGATCACGTGGCCGGGAAAGGATTGGACGGGGCGAAGCTCGGGCTTGTAGCTTGCAGTTGACCGCGACATCGCCCGAGGAGGTGAGACCCATGAACGCTGTATCGATGTGGGTGCTCCCCCTTTCCGCCACGGTCGGGCGATTGACGTAGGTGTCGCCGGGAGCGCCTCGACAACAAGGCACTCCCGAAAGGCAACACCTATGGACTCTCCGAAGTTCACCGCCGAGCCGTCGTCCAACGATCCGGTCGAGCGCGACTTCACCGTGGGCGACGTCCCCGGACTCCGGTCGCCGGCCTCCGGCGCTGATCGCGCGCCGCTCATGTTCGACGTGATCATTGCCGGGTGCGGGCCGACTGGCGCGATGCTGGCCGCCGAACTGCGGCTGCACGATGTGCGGGTACTCGTTCTGGAGAAGGAGACCGAGCCCGTTTCGTTCGTGCGCATAGTCGGTCTGCATATTCGCAGTATCGAGCTGATGGCGATGCGCGGACTGCTGGATCGCATTCTCGAGCACGGAAGACAGCGTCCGGCCGGCGGATTCTTCGCCGCCATCACCAAACCCGCGCCCAAGGGCCTGGATTCCGCGCACGCCTATCTGCTGGGCATTCCGCAGCCGGCCGTCGTTCGCCTACTCGAAGAGCATGCGATCCAATTGGGTGCTCAGGTCCGGCGCGGTTGTGCGGTGGCCGATTTCGAGCAGGACGACGAGGGTGTGACCGTCGAGCTGGCCGACGGCGAACAGCTGCGTTCGCGCTATCTCGTCGGCTGTGACGGCGGGCGCAGTACGGTGCGCAAACTGCTCGGTGTCGGCTTCCCCGGCGAGCCCTCGCGGACCGAGACGCTGATGGGCGAGATGGAAGTGGGTGTGCCGCAGGAGGAGATCGCCGCCAAGGTGACCGAAATCCACGAGAGCAACAAGATTTTCAGTCTCAGGCCCTTCGGAGAAGGGGTCTATCGCGTCGTAGTCCCCGTCGCGGGAGTCAGCGATCGCGCGGAACCACCCACCCTCGAGGATTTCAAACAACAGCTGCGCACCATCGCCGGAACCGATTTCGGCGTGCACTCCCCGCGCTGGTTGTCCCGCTTCGGGGATGCCACCCGGCTAGCCGAACGCTATCGGGTCGGGCGGGTGCTGCTGGCCGGCGATGCGGCACACATCCATCCACCCACCGGCGGACAGGGCCTCAACCTGGGCGTTCAGGACGCATTCAACCTCGGCTGGAAACTGGCCGCACAGATCCGCGGCTGGGCGCCGGAAACACTCCTCGACACCTACCAGGCCGAACGTCATCCGGTCGCCGAGGACGTGCTGGACAACACCCGCGCCCAGATGGAACTGCTGTCCACCGAGCCGGGCCCGCAGGCCGTGCGCAGGCTGCTCACCGAACTGATGGACTTCGACGAGGTGAACCGCTATCTGATCGAGAAGATCACCGCGATCGGTATCCGCTACGACTTCGGCGCAGGCCCCGACCTGCTCGGCCGCCGCCTGCGCGACATCGACGTGAAACAGGGCCACCTCTACGGTCTGCTGCATCGCGGCCGCGGCCTGCTGCTGGACCGCACCGAACGCCTGACCGTCGGCGGCTGGTCAGACCGGGTCGATTACCTCGCGGATCCCACTGCGGTACTGGATGTTCCGTGCGTCCTGCTACGCCCGGACGGCCACGTCGCCTGGATCGGCGACGATCAGCAGGACCTGGACGACCACCTCTCCCGCTGGTTCGGCAAGCCCGCCAACTGATTTCGCCTGAGCAACCGAAGAGGCCAGTGAGGAGGATCGAACGGCCATTGGCTTGCTCTCCCTGATGAAGCAGGGAGATTCTGGTCTTCCGCACCGGGTGCTGTGCCGCTGCGCGGCACGAACCCCGGTGCGGATTCCGTGGCTTCCTGCTTCTTCGCGCTGCGCCGGAACGAGTTCCGGTCTTACCTGCGCTCGACAGGCTGTCACCGCCAGTCCGGCGGCCTGTTCGACGTTCATGGCGGCGTTGTGGTCCCGGTCGTGGATCGTGCCGCAGTGCGTGCACGTCCAGGTACGCACGTGCAGGGGTTTGGGCCCGTCCTTGACTCCACAGACCGAGCACACCTGACTGGTGGGCTCGAACCGGCCGGCCTTCACAAAGACGCGAGCGTACCGCTGCGCCTTGTACTCCAGCATCGCGAGGAACCGCGCCCAGCCGGCGTCGTGCACGGATTTGCCGAGCCGGGTGCGGGCAAGGCTCATCACCGCCGGGTCCGCCACCGCGACCGCTCGGTTTTCACGGATCAACCGGGTGGAGAGCTGGTGGTGGAACTCGCGTCGGACATCGGCGACCTGCGCATGCGCGCGAGCCACCTTCAGACAAGCCTTCTCCCGGTACTTCGACCCCTTCTGCTCGCGGCACAGCGCCCGCTGCGCCTTCTTCAGCTTCTTCTCCGCCCGGCGCAGAAACCGCGGGCGGTCGCTGCCGCCTTCCGGGGCCCGAGCGGATCGTGGCCCACGCCAGGGCGAGCACGTCGGGATCGCACCGCCGGCCCGGCCCGCAACCTCGTGAAATCGCTCCCTCGGTCCTGGAACAGCCGGGCCGGGCAGCACACCGTGGTGCGTGGTGTGCTGCCCGGCCCGGCGTCCGAGGGCAGGCGCGGGTCGCGCTATGAGGTGACCGAGCGGAAGTTCCAACGGCCCGAGCCGACTTCGTACACCGTCTCGGTCCCGCCGTCGCGCACCAGCCGTGCTCCGGCCGGTGCCTCGGCGCGTCCGTCGAACAGGGGGACATGCACCTCCGCCGTGCTGCCCGCGGGCACGTCCACGGTGAGACGGAAAAGCCCGGTGTCACGTGTCCAGTCGGTCCGTGCGACGCCGTACGGCGTGCGGTAGGAGCCCGACGCCGAGGTCATGTCTCCCTCGACGGCCGGGTCGATGAGGAGTTTGGCGTAGCCGACGGACTCGGGCGTCTGCCCGATACCGGCGACCCGAGTGGTGAACCAGGAGTCGATGGCGCCGAGCATGAAGTGGTTCTGCGACTGCCCCGGGCCGCCGTCCCAGGACTCGCCCAGCGTGGTGTTGCCGGCGCGCACCTGATAGCCGTAGCTCGGGCTGGTCGTCCGGGTGGCGATCTCGTGGACGATGTCGTCGCGACCCGCGGTGGACAGGACGCGGAAGGCGGCCGGCAGGGAGATCTCGCCCAGCAGCAGGTGGTCACCGGCGTCCCTGACGGCGGTGGTGAAGTGGCTGAGCAGGCGGTCCTTCTCCCCCGCCGGGTACGCCCCCATGTCGAGGGCCAGGGCCTCGGCGCCCTGACCACCGCCACCGAAGGTGCCGGTGGCGGAGTCGTAGTACTTCGCGGCGAGTGCCGTCGCGCTGGCGTCGGCCTTCGCCCGGTACGAGTCGGCCGCCGCCCGGTCGCCCAGGACGTCGGCGATCCGGCCGAGGGCGTCGACAACCCGCCAGTAGCCGTAGGTTCCGGCGACCGCTCGCGGGAACGTGCGGTCCGGTGTGAACCAGTCACCAAGCCCGTAGTCGAGGATGCCGCCGGACACCTGCCGCTCGAGGAAGTCGGCGTACTGCCGCATGCGCGGGTAGTAGGTGCGCAGCGTGTCCGTGTCCCCGTAGGTCGTGTAGAGCTGCCAGGGGACGAGGACGAACGCGCCGCCCCAGTTGGCGTCGTTGCGGTAGGCGCCGGGCAGGCTGGTGTACTCAGGCACGGTGCTGGGGATCAGCCCGTCGTCCGTCTGCGCGTCCGCCATGTCACCGACGATCTTGCGGAGGTAGGACCGCATGTCGTAGTTGGCGGCGAGCGCGGGGAAGACGAGCTGGTCCTGCTCCAGCCATCCGAGTTTCTCCCGGCTGGGGCAGTCGGTGAGGACGCTCATCATGTTCCCCTGGATGGCGCGCCGGATGAGCGAGTGGATGCCGTTGACGAGCGGATCGGAGCTGCTGAATTCGCCGGCCGAGGTGTTGTCGGTGCGCAGCACCTTGCCGCGTACGGTGACCGTCGCGTCCTCGGGCAGGCCCTTGAGTTCCAGGTAGCGGAAGCCGTGGTAGCCGAAGCGTGGGTGCCAGGTCTCGCTGCGGGCGCCGCGGGTGGTGTAGCTGTCCCAGAGGGGGGCTCCCACGTTGCTGATGGACTGGAACGCGTGGCCGTCCTTCAGGCTTTCGGCCGGGTAGACACGGATTTCGGTTCCGGCCGCGGCGCTGACGGTGATCTCGGGCCAGCCGGCGATGTTGCGGCCCAGGTCGAAGACCCGGCTGTGCTCGGCGCCGTCGACCTCCTTGCCGGTGAGGGTCTCGACGACCTTGATGGGTTCGGTCTCGCGTGCGCTGAGCCGGGCCGGGTTCTGCGCGGTGCCGGGGCCCGGTACCGCGACCGCCCTCCCCCACCGGTGCCGGTCGCCGCTCGGCTCGTCCCAGTGGGGGATCTCCCGGCGTGCGTCGTAGTCCTCGCCGCCGTACCAGTTCGAGGAGGTGGTGGGTCCCAGCGTGGCACGCCAGTCGTCGCCGCTCGTGACGGTGCGGACGCTGCCGTCGGCCAGGGTCACCTCCAGCCGGGCGATCAGCTTGGGGTCGCTCAGGTTGCCGTACAGCTTGCGGTAGCGGTCGGCGGTGCTGACGACGTTGGACATGCCGTTGCCCAGGGCGACACCGATGGTGTTGGCGCCGGTCCGCAGGCGGTCCGTGACGTCGTAGGTGGCGTACTGGACGCGCTGCGCGTAGTTGGTGTTGGCGGGCTCCAGGACGGCGTCACCCACCGGTTCGCCGTTGAGGGTGGCGTCGTAGATGCCGAGGCCGGCGAGGTACAGCCGGGCGCTGCGCACCTTCGTGCGCAGGGTGAAGTCGTCGGTGAGCAGGGGCAGTCCGTCCGGCAGGTAGGGCTGGGGCGGCTGCTGGCCGTCGACCTGGGCGAGCGTGGTGAAGGGGCCGCTCGCGCTGTCGGCGCTCGACAGCGCGTAGTCCACGGGGAAGTTCGGGACGCGGCCGTCCGCGGTGAGGACGTCGGCGCGCGGGTAGAGCGCCACCTCGTCGAAGGTCTTCGCCGTCTTCAGGTCGAGGGTGAGGACCACCGGCGCGGCGGCGACGTCCGCACTGGTGTGCGCGGCGCTCGCATACCCGGCGGCGGTCTGCAGGGCGCTGTTGGGCAGGCCGTCGACGGCCAGGGCCGGTTCCCAGGTCTTGCGCAGGGTGTTGCTCTCCGAGGCCGTGACCGCGGCGCCCCGGCCGAGGCCGGTGGTGGAGGTGGCGGAGTCGCGGATGTCGATCTCGCCGAGCTGGACGCGCCAGGTGCGGGCGGGAAAGGCCTCCGCCAGGGGCAGACCGAGCTTGGTGACGTCCAGGCGTACGTAACGGGCGTTGGTGCGGGGGACCTTGACGACGACGGGCTCGACGGTGCGCTCGCTCAGTCGCCAGTCCGGATGCGTGATCCAGTCGGCGTCCCAGTCCGACTGACGGGTCAGGCCGGTCTCGAAGACGGCGGTGCCGCTCCATCCCGAGTCGCTCTGCCCGTGCGACGACCAGAGCTTGACCCGCCAGTACACGCGGGTGCGGGAACCGATTTCCTTGCCCGCGTACGTCGTCTCCGGCACCGTGGAGCGGACTTTGCCCGAGTCCCACAGGTCGGGGCGCCCGTGGCGCAGCAGGTCCGGTGAGGTGGCCGCCTGGACGCGGTAGGCGGACTGGAGGGTGTTCGCGGCGCGGGCGGTGGTCTGCCAGCTGAGGTCGGGCGTGGTGTCGTCGATGCCCAGCGCCCGGCTCAGGTGCTGGGTGCGCAGCCGGGTCGGGGTGATGGTGCCCGTGGTGGCGTCGGCGGTGACGGCGCCGGCCAGCACGGTGACGAAGGCGGTCAGTCCGGCGAGGAGTACGGGCACGGGCCGTCGCCGTCTGCTGCGGGGACGGGGTCTGAGCATGGGGACTCCCTGGGGTGCGTGCGGGTCGGGAAGGGTTCGGGGGCAGGTCAGACGCGCGTGAGGTCGGCGGTGACGTGCCGCCTAAATCGCAGGGTGACCGGTCCGAGCAGGCCGGACGGCAGGGGCTTGTTCCGTTCGTTGGAGAGGGTGTTGGCCACTCGGACGGAGAGGGAGTTGTGGCCGGGCTTCACCAGGCCGGTGAGGTCGACGACCCATGGCGCCCACAGCAGGGACGGGAGCTCGGTGCCGTTGACGGTGACGGCCGCGACGTCACGGACGTCGCCGAGGTCGAGCAGCACCCGCCGACCGTCGAGCAGGGCGCGCTCGACCTCGAGGTCGGTGGTGTAGGTGCCGCTGCCGGAGAAGAGACGGTCGTGGTCGGTCCAGCTGCCCAGGGGTCCGGTGATCGGTGTGGCGTCGGCGCGGTCCAGGGTGAGGGTCCAGTCGCCGGCCACGCCGACCGGCTCGAGCGGGTCGGCGGTGCGCACCGTGCCGCGGTAGGTGTGGGTGCCGTCGGTTCCGGTGAGCTGGTGGCTGCCGGGGGCCGAGGCCTCCACCGTCGCGCGCAGGGCGGGGCCGTGCCGCTCGACCGCGACGACGGGCAACGCCGAGGACGTCAGGTGCGGGACGGCTCGCGCGTCGTGGCGTACCACGACGATCAGCGTCTGGTACGGCTCCAAGCTCAGGGGCAGCTGAACGCCTCGCCGGGTGCCCCGGTGCAGCGGTGCGGTGCCCGTCCTGCCCGTCGCCGGGTCCCAGAGCTCGGGAACCCCGGTCGCGGGGAGCGTGGCGACGGTCTCGACGCGGGCGCCGCCTTCGTTGTTGATGAGGAAGGCGGTGTCCGTGCCCCGGTGGACGCGCAGCACGCGCACCGCGTCCTGCGGGGTCTCCAGCACGGCGGCGGCGACCCCGGCCTCGTGCGTCGCGGCGCGCAGTCCGGTGGTGTCGGCAATGCGTACCGCACGTCCTCGGCCCACGGACCGGCTGCCGGGTACGGGCTCGCCGAACAGGTCGGTCAGGGCGCGCGTGAGGGACCGGTCCCTGCCGTCCGCCTCGTCGGCGGCGAGGGAGCCGACGGCCACGACGGTTCCGCCCGCCCGTGCGAACTGCGCCAGCGTGTGCACGCAGGCCACGTCCAGGGTCGGTGTCACGGGCAGCACCACCAGGTCGTAGCGGGCCGCGCCGACGGCCAGGCGACCGTCATGGACCTCGGCGTGGCACAGCAGGTCCGGGTCACCACAGAGCGCGCCCTCGTGGACGAGGTCGAAGTCGACCTGGGCCCGCTCCAGCGCGTAGGCGGCGTCGGCGAGCGCGTCGTCGACCTCACCCTGCCGGTCGGTGCCGGTCCACTGCTCGGCCGCGTGCTGCGGCTGCAGGATCGCGGTACGGGCCCCGGGCGTACCGCGGCCGGCCTCCATCACCCGGCCGATCCATTCGGCGAGCGGTCGCATGGCCCACCACCAGGGGGCGCGCGGGCCGAAGGGCGGTGGGAAGTAGACGAGTGTCTCGTCGGTCCACAGCGCGTGCAGGACCGTCAGGTTGATGCCCCGCGTGGCCTGGGCGCCGACGGTCGCGTGGACGAAGCCGGGCGTGACCTGCCAGCCCATGTTGCCGAACATCTCCAGCAGGGCCCGCTCCCGGCCCGTCTGGTGGGCGACGGACGCCGGGTTGCGGGGGATCATGGTGGGTTCACCGGCCACGTACTCGGCAGTGATGATGTCCCCGCCGGGAACGTGAGCCCACTGGTTGACCTTGTGCAGGTCTCCGGTGGACGGGATGCGCTTGGCGGGGGCCGTCTCGTCGTAGAGGGGGTTGGTGATCAGGGCGACGTCGCGCTGCTCGTACCAGCGGGACTGCTTCTGGAAGTAGCGGGCGAAGCGGTTGGACACGGCCTGCCAGTAGCGGCCTCGGGCGATCCTGCCGTCGCGGCCCAGGTCGTCGAAGGCGGCGGCGTAGGCGATGCCGGGGGTGACGTCCACCGCTCGCAGCGCTTTGTCGAGGGTCGGCGACCACGGGAGGCGCCGGAAGTGGGCTTCGGCCGAGGCGAAGAACGGCTCGTCGTCCCAGAAGCCGGGCACCACCGTGCCGAAGTAGCGGCCGAAGCGGCGGTGGTACTCGCCCGGCACGATGTCGAGGAACAGATCCACGGGCTCGTCGTCGAGCAGGTCGACGTAACTGCGGCTGTAGCCCTGGGTGTCGTCGATGAGGGGGACTCCCCCGAACAGGTCGATCTGCCAACGGCCTGCCGGGACCTGCCAGGTGTGATCGCCGCTCAGCCGCCCGGTCAGGTCGACCGCGTCGGCGGCGTCGGAGGTGCCGGCCGGGCGGGCCGCGGCGGCGGCGGCCGTGACCTCGTCGCCGAGGCGTGCGCGCTCGGGGAAGTCCCCCACGTCGGCCGGGTCGTCGAAGGCCGCGGTGTGGAGTGTGGTGCCGTCGGCCGCTGCGACGGTGAGGCTGTCCCACAGGGAACGCTGGTCGGCCACGGCCCGTACGCCCGCACCGCCGGCCGCGTACCGGTCGTCGTCGACGCTGCCCTTGGCCTTGCCGTCCAAGGTGACGGACAGCGTGGTGCCACGGACGGTGACGGCCACGGTGTGGAACTTGGTCTTGTTGAAACCATCGGTCCGGGTGCTGCGCAGCAGTTCGACGGAGTCCGCGCCGCGTGCCAGCCGCAGGACGGTGACGACTCCGGTCTGGTCGAAGGTCACGGCGTAGCCGTCGAGGCCGTCGGGCGAGGCCCGGACGACGAGGCCGGCCGCGGTGTGGTCGGCCTTGGCGCTGCCGGTGACGGTGTAGTCCGTCCACCGTTCGCCGCCGCGCAGGACGGCGCCACCGTCGAGCACCGCCGCGTCGGCGACCAGGTGCCCGGCCTCCACGCCCACTCCGGTGGTGTGGCGCAGGTCGACGGTTGCGGGTCCCCGCACGACGGTGGTCGAGCGCCACAACGCCTTCAGCCGCAGGTCGGGTCGTGGTTGGTACGTACGCGAGCCGACGGTTCCGCCCTTGACGACGTACTCCCCCGCCCGGCCACTGGGGAAGTGGTCGTCGTTGAACAGCCACACGCGCATGCCGGTCTGTTCCGCGGTGTGCAGCACGTGGCCGACGATGCCGAACCACTCCTCGGTGAAGAACACCGGCTGCATCTGGGCGTTGTCGAACGGGAAGAGGACCACTTCGTACATGCCCTTGGACCGCAGATCCGCCATCTGGCGGTCCACCAGGTCCGCGGTGACGGGCCCGTTCCAGTACCAGTAGACGGTCGGTCTGCTGTCCTTGCGGGGGTCGGTGAAGTCCCGTGCGAGAAAGCCGGGTTCGCCGCTTGTGACGGACCCGGCGGCGCGGGCGGGATCGGGCAGTCCGACCGCGAGCACGGTGCCCGCGGCACCGGCCGCGGCCACGAAGCGGCGTCTGGACAGGTCATTGTGAGACATGGGTGAACTCCTGCGTGGACGGCGGGCGCCGGGAGGCGTGCCGAACGGAAGCGGGTTGCGGAAGAAGGGACGGGAGCGCGCGCTGCGGGCCGGGTCAGCCGACGGCCAGCCGCGCCACCTCGGACGCGCTCAGGGCCCGGTTGTGCAGACGGAAGTCGCGGACGGCGCCGTGCAGGTACGGGTGGGTGGCGTTCTGGGAGCGCCCCAGGTAGTTGCGGGTGCTCGCGCCGAGCAGGAGGGGGCTCGCCACCATGGCGGAGTTGCGGCCGGCCTCGACGCCGTCGACGTACAGGACGCCGGTGCCGCCGGCGAGGGTGAGGGCCACGTGGGTCCACCGGCCCACGGGCAGCGGGGCGCCCGCGTCGATGAAGTCCTCGGCCTGCATTCCGGCGATCTTCAGGGCGGCCCTGGCCCGCCCGGCGCCGGTGGTGGCCACCAGGAACAGATAGGTCTCCTTGTGGAATCCCAGGTCGAAGACGCGGGCGGAGGCGGCCAGCGTGTCGACGCGTACCCGCACGCCGAGGGTCAGCTCGTCCAGCCCGCTCGGCAGGCCGGCGGGGAGCGCGACGTGGCCGCCGTGTCCGTCCAGGGACACCGAGCGCACACCGTCACTGTCGTCCCAGGTCGCGCCGACGAGCGTCGCGTCGGCGAAGGCGCCGGTACGGTCGGCCGCCGAGGTGCCGTTCCCCTCGTCGAAGGGATAGCGGACGATGTCCCGTTCGCGCGCGGGACGCGGCCGCACGGCCCAGTAGACGTTGTACCGCTGGTGCTGCACTTCGTGGAACGGCCTCAGTGACACGCGCCGGTCGTCGGCGAGTGCGGTGAACGCCGTGGCGCTGCCGGGCGCGGGGCGCAGGGTGTCCGGACGGATCGAGGGGAGAGTGGCGAGCGCGGTGTCGCCGTATTCCCCCGCGAGGACCAGCGGGCCGTACGACAGCGACTTCACCTGGGGGTTGTCGGGCGCGGCCTGCCAGACGGGCTCGCGGGGCAGGACGAGCTCCACCGTGTCCCCGGAGCGCCAGCGCCGTTCCACCGTGGCATATGTTCCCGGCTCCGGCCGGACCGGGAGGTGCTGGCCGTTGACCTTCAGCACGGCCGGTCTGCCGGAGTCCGCCACCCAGCCGGGGACACGGATCCTCAGCGTGAAGCGTGCCTCTCCCTCGGTGACGGTGAGACGGGTGCGGTCGGCCGTGGGATAACCCGTCTCCTGACGGACCGTCACTCCCACCTCCCGCCAGTGCACTTCGGAGGGGATGAACAGGTTGACGTAGAGCGCAGGACCGCGTGTGTTACGGGTGCGGAAGTAGATGCTGTCGGCGAACTTGGTGTGCGTCTCCAGTCCCGAACCATGGTCGCAGGAGAAGTTGTCGTAGTCCCCGCTGTAACTGCCGGGCGCGGCACCGAGGCCACCCTTGGGCTGCCGCTCCGAGCCCGCCCACAACCCGGTGTAGTACGTCACGAACCCGTGCTCGGAGTCGGGATCCTGTTCGCCGAGCATCTGGTTGTAGAGCGTCCACTCGTAGTGGTCCATGCGGTCGGCGCGGGAGGGCTGATGGAGGAACAACTGCCGCCCGAGCTTGAGCATGTTGTAGCTGTTGCAGTTCTCGCAGGTCACCTCGGAAAGACGGCTGACGATCTCGCCCGGCGGCCCGAACAGTTCCTGGTTGGAGTTGCCCCCGATGGCGTACGAGTGGTCCTGTACGACCGTCGTCCAGAAATGGTCGGCGATGTCCAGGTAGCGGCGCTCTCCCGTGGCCTCGTAGCTTGGTACCGCTCCCACGACCTTGGCGATTTCGGTGTTGGCGTGGTGCCCCGCGAGTTCGTCCCGGCCGGCGGCCAGCGGTGCGTACAGCGACTCGTGGTCGAAGCGTCGGGCGGTCCGGAGGTGCGTCGCGTCGCCGGTCACCAGGTGGAGGCGGGCGAGCACGTCGTTCATGCCGCCGAATTCCACGTTCAGCACCGTCTGCATCCGCTCATAGGAGAGCGGTGAGGTGCGGGCGTCGACCCAGGCCGCCATGTCCAGAAGTACGGCCATCGCTTGCTCATTGCCGCTGAGTTCGTACTGGTCGAGCAGGCCCGCCATGATCTTGTGGAGAGTGTAGTACGGCGCCCACGGTTTGCCGCCGGCTTCGAGCTGGTCGAAGACGGACTCGGGAAAGGCCGACAGATAGCCGCGGTGATAGCCGGCGGCCGGTGCGGACTGCTGGCACTGGGCCAACACCGACACGATGGACCGGGCCTTGGCCACATAGGCTTCGTCGCCGGTATGGGCGTGTGCCTGGGCCAGCGCGCTGAGCAGATGCCCGGTGGTGTGGCCACGCAGCTGGATCCCTGGGGCCTCCCACCCTCCACAGGGTTCGGCCGAGGAGGGCAGTCCCACGTTCAGGCGGAAGGTGTGCAGCAGCCTGTCGGCATCGACGAAGAGCAGATACGCGCAGGTGCGCCGCATGTTGGCGAGGAACGGGCCCTCCAGCAGCCGGACATCGGCCGGCGGGAAGGCGGTGAGAGCGGGTCGCGGTCCCGCCGTGGCGGCGCCGGCCGGCTGAGGGGGCAGCGTGACGGCGGCGGCCACGACGGATGTGGCGAGGAGGATCTGGCGGCGGGACGGACGGGGCATGTCGCGTGGTGCGGACAAGGCGCCGTGCTCCTTCCGGGCAGGGGAGAGTGCCTCCGCGCACGGCTGCGATCGCAGGCGCGGCGGCGGAGGATTGCGGGCTCAACTGACGGCAAAGGTCTGGCACTTCACCGACTTGAATCGTTTTACGTCGTCCGCCGGAGACGGTAAGTGCGTACATCGCAGCCGTCAAGGGTTCACGCAAGGACGGCCGTTGCCGGAATAATTGCCCGCAAAAGCGCTTTTTCGCGGAGACTGCCTCACTACGTTCAGGCCATGGCCACACGGGTGGCGCCTACGGCCGACCCGGAGCCCGACCCGCCGAACAGCATCCCGAGGAAGAATTTTGAATCGTTCAAAGCAAGGGCGCGCCAGGGCCGGAGCAGCGAAAGCTGAACATCGAACAGCGGCGCCGTCCACGGACTCACTCGTCCAGTTGATCGATTCCAGGGGTAGTAGTCACTGCGAGTCACGGACCGCCTCCACTGCCTCCCGGACATCCGGGTGCGGGTCGTCGGCGAGGTTGTCCAGCAGCTCCGTGACCCCCGGGGTGGACCAACGGGCGACTGCCCACACCAGCTCCTCCCGTACCTCGGGGTCGGGGTGGATGCAGAGGCGGGTCAACTGGGCGAGCGGTCCCCGCCGGCGCATCCCGAACCAGTGCAGCGCCTCCCGCAGCACGGCCGGGTCACCGGGCTCACCAGCCACTGCAATCCTGGCGAGCAGCACCCTGGCCGGGGGCGGCGGGCCGTCCAGCGGATGCGGCAACCGCTCGCGCAGGCGCCGCGCCCCGTACCCGCCTCGTACGCGGCACCCGTAGCAGGTACAGGGGCGGGTCCCGTGCACGTCCGGCTGGTATCGCCAGCCCACCACCTGCGGCGCGGTACGGATCCGGTCTACCTCACGCGGCTGGATCGCCCGGGGTACGAACACCTCCCACCCTCGTGGGTCTTCCAGTGCCGAGATCCGCCGCACCGCCTCGGCCGCGGTCACCGTGGCCTGTGCGTCCCGTGCACGGTCCGTATAGGTTCCGGCCAGCACGTGTTGAGTGTCGTCCAGCCGTATGTGGACAGCCACAAGCCCTCCCCGGCTGCCGAAACGCGCCAGTTCGCGCAGCCACTGGTGGGTGAGGGTGTACGACGGCAGCACCGGGAAGCAGTACACCCCGCGCGCGTCTCCCTGCCCGTAACTGGTTGCGCGGATCCCGGACCGCCGGATGCGCGGCGCGTTGGCCGCTGATGTCAAGTGCACGAACATCGCCATGTCTTGGCATGCTAAGCGATCGATTTCATGGGATTCCTGTGCCCATGGAACGATGTCCTGGTCGCGGTCCAGAGTGCTGACGTCGGCACTCGAGTGTGGCGGCCGCGGCCATGACCGGGGCGTGCGCCGGCGAGATGACGAGGGCCTCCGCCTGCCGCAGCAGTTTCCCGGTCTGCCGTATCTGCCGGGCGACAGCCTCCCCGGCCGCCCGGGGCCACGGCGGCCGGTACCCCTGTTTGCCCGGCGTCATCGACAACGCCGCATCCCATGCCAGATCCTCGGGCCGTTCTGGTCCCTGCTGCGCTCCCGCTTGGTCCGGCCGGCCCTCCCCATCCCGAAGTACCCTCCCGCAAGAGCCAGTTGCCGATGCCGTACCCGACCTGATCAGGGGCGATACGACGCGATCCGGCCGAGACCCGAGGTCCTCCGCAACCCAGCAGGGGGCGCGGTCTCCACCGTGAGCTACGAGTTGTCCGGGGTTGTGAGCGGGGCCGCGTTGTCAGTGGGTGCACGGCTTGGGGCCGGTGCGTCGACAGTCCGCCGGGGTGACATGATGAGCCGCTCCGTGCGGCCCCCGGGCCCCTCGAAGCCTTCCGCGGGTGTGCGCCCGCGGCCAGCGGGGGTCCCGAGCAGGGCACCCCTCGTGGAACGTTCCCTGGGGAGGGACCCGTGATATCCAAGCGCGCCGTCACCGCTGCCGCCGTGGCCGCAACAACTGCCGTGCTCCTGGCCTCCGGTGACGCCTATGCCTGCAGCATCGGCGACTTCACCGCGAAGGCGACGTGCGACACCAGCACCGGCGAGGCCCGGGCCGCCATCACGGTCACGGACAAGGACCCGTCCGGCACACCCGCGGACATCACCGTGCGGATCCGGATGGCGGTCGGTACCGACGGCGAGACCGTCGGCACCGGACACATCGACCACCCCACGGCGGCAGGTGCGAGCACGACGATCCTGGTGCCGTGGCTCCAGGGCTACCAGTGGAACGTCTCGGTGACGGCGGGCAATCTCGTCGACGAGCGGCTGACGGACCTGCCGATCTCCCCGGACACCCCGTGCGTGCCGGCCCCTTCCCGCCCGTCCGGCACCCCGACGGCTGGGCCGGCTCCCTCGGCGTCGCCGACCACCACCGTGACGCCGACCTCTACGGCCGCCGCGCCGTTGTCCTCGACGTCCCCGCTCCCTTCGCCGTCCGCATCCTCGCCCGCTGCGGGGACCGGACTCGCCGAGACCGGGGGCGGCAGCGATACCGGGCTGATCGCCGGGTCGGCCGCTGCGGTGATCGCCGCCGGCGCAGGCGTGCTGTTCGTGATGCGTCGCCGCACGACGGCCTGACGGCACTGACCACGGACCCGCGCCGGGCCGAGGACAGGGGTCGTATGCGTCTGACGATACGTACGACCCCTGCCCGGCGGCCACCGGCTTGCACGGTTCCAGGCCGGTGTCCCAGGGCGGGAGCCCCTTCCGGGGCTCGGGCAGGCCGGGCCCACGGCCTCGCGGACCGTCCCCGACGACAGGTCCCCTTGGTCGCAAAGGCCGGAGGGGCGGTCGCACTCGCGGGCAGCGTCAGCGGCCTGTTCGGCAGCGGCAACGGTGATCGGCCCGTCGAGGGCCGGTCGGAACCGGGTGCGGAATATCGGTGCCGAAGGTCGGTGCGGTGGTGTGTGATCGGGGGTATGGCGATTGTGTTGGGCAAGCCTGGAGTCGACGGGCTGAGCAAGGCTGTGGGCGTGCTGCGGGAGTGGCAGCACGACGGGGCGCCGATGCAACTGCATCCGGGGGACCTGGGCTGGTTCTGGCGGTCAGGTGCGGAAGCGACCGCCGCGGCGGTACGGACGTGGAGCCGGGACGGACAGATTCTCGCCGTCGGGCTGCTGGACGGTCCCGGGCTGTTGCGGCTGACGATCGCGCCGGACGCTCAGCGGGGCGAGGAGCTGGCGCGGCAGCTGGTTGAAGACGTGACCGAGCCGGAGCGCGGCGTGCTGCCCGAGGGGAAGGTGAACATCGAGGCGCCGACGGGTGCACTGGTCCAAGATCTGCTGTTCGAGGACGGCTGGAGCGCCGACGAGCCGTGGACACCGCTGCGCCGCGACCTCGCGGAGCCGGTGAAGGACCCGGGCGTGCGGATCGAGGCGGTAGGGCCGGAGCAGGCGCACGTGTTCGCCGCCGTACACCGGGCAGCGTTCGACGGGTCGAGGTTCACGGACGAGCGCTGGCACGCGATGGCGGCCGGATTGCCGTTCGCCGACGCCCGGTGCCTGGTCGCGTACGACGACCAGGGCAACGCGGTGGCGGCGGTGACGGTGTGGTCGGCCGGCCCGGGTAGGCCCGGGTTGCTCGAACCGATGGGAGTGCACCGGGAACGTCGTCGTCACGGCTACGGCGTGGCGATCACCGTCGCCGCGGCGGCCGCACTCCAGGAACTGGGCTCGTCGAGCGCGATCGTCTGTACCCCGAGCTCCAATGCCGGCGCCGTCGCCACCTACAAGTCAGCCGGCTTCCGGCAACGCCCTGAGGTCCGGGACCAATACCGGGACGCCTAGTGCCTGTCTCCTCCATCACGAGCGGAGCCGGATGACGGTGCGGCAGCGGTGACGGTCCTGAGGAAGGCGTATCCGCGCTCCTATGGATGAAATCGGTGGGTGTTGGCGCGGGCGACGCAGCGTTTGGCGCGTCGGATGGCTTCGCGTCGTGTTTTGCCCTCGCTGACGCTTCGTTCCAGGTGGGCACGGGTGCGGGTGTCCCGGCGCAGGCGGGCTGTGTTGGCGGTCACGAGGAAGCCGACGGATCAACGGTCCTGCCCGCCACGGCTTGCTGAGAGCTGGGCGTTGTCGCCGTCCGGATGTTTCCGGTAAGACCGGCCTGGTGGGCGAGCAGTGCGGCCTGAACACGGTTCTCCAGTCCCAGGCGGGTGAGGATGCGGTTGACGCGGCTCTTCACGTTCCCCTCGCTGAGGCCTAGGGCTGTGGCGATCTGGGCGTTGGACATGCCTCGGGCGACCAGAACAAGGACCTGAAGTTCGCGTTCGGTCAGCGCGTTCAGCCCGTCCAGCGCCTCTTCAGGCCCGCTCTCGCGCGGTGCGGGGTCGAGGTGAACGGGGGCGTTGGGCAGCAGAGCGGCAGGCAACGCGGTGACGGTGTCGATGAGACGGCGCGTGACGCTCGGGGCGAGTACGGCCTCCCCGCCTGCGGCCGCGCGAATGGCCTGGGCGAGCTGGTCGGGAGGGCTGTTCTTCAGCAGGAAGCCGACGGCTCCGGCCCGCAGCGCCGCGTGCACGTACTCGTCCAGGTCGAATGTGGTGAGCACGAGGACACGCGGAGCCTCGCCCGGTCCGGGCCAGTTGGTGACGATGCGCCGCGTGGCTTCGACCCCGGTCATGCCGGGCATACGGATGTCCATCAGCACGACGTCCGGCTGGAGTTCGATCGCGTGAGCGACAGCCTGCTCCCCGTCGGCTGACTCGCCGACGACGGACAGGTCTTCACGGCGGTCGACGACCAGCCGGAGCGCGGTCCGGACCATCTCCTGATCGTCGGCAAGAAGCACTCGTACGGTCATACGCTCTCCTCCGCCGGTTGAGACGCCTTCGCGGACAGGACAGCGCACAGCCGCCAGCCGCCGTCCTCGTGCGGGCCGGCCCGCAGCACGCCGTCGAAGGCCGCCACACGTTCGCGCATGCCGACGAGCCCACGGCCGCTGCCGGGAACGGACCGGTGGCCCGGTGGTGCCGGGTCGTTCTCGACCTCGATCGTGAGGCGGGAGTCGTCACCGCGTACGGTGACCCGAACGCCGACAGGCCCGGCGTGCTTGATCACGTTCGTCAGTGCCTCCTGGATGATCCGGTAGGCCGAGATCAGCATGCCGGTGGACGGATCGGTCCGCGCCCGGAGGTCCGACATGTACGTCACGCGGCACCCCGCCGACGTCGCGGCGCCGATGAGCGGCTCAAGATGCTCCGAAGACAAGGACGGTTCGGGCGCGAGCCCTTGTTCTCGGAACGACAGCAGTCCGAGGAGGCGGCGCATCTCAATGAGCGCGGTGTCGGCTGTCCGCGCGATGAGACCGACGCTCTTCATGGCTTCCGCGGCTTCTGCAGCTTCCACAGAGGGTGGAACACCGCTCGCCATGCCCTCCTCTGCGGCTCGCGCCAGAACGGCGATCGCGCTCACATGGTGGGCGACCAGTGGGTTAACGCGGCGAAGGCGGTGTCCACCTTCCTATGTGTCTCGGTCAGGGACTGCTCCCGGATGCCGATTGCGTTCGCTGGCGCTCCCGGCTGTTTCGGTTGTCCAACGTCAGCACCTCGTCCCAGAGTGCATCCGTGGGGGTGACCGGTCATGACGTCGGGAGCTGTCTTCGCCATGGTGTTCGCGGTGCTGCTCGCCTCTCATGTCCGGGCGGCCCCTTGCTGACAGCGGGACAGGCAGGCAGCGGCCAAGTCCGTCTTATGGCCGGACCTGTTGTCAGTGGCCTGCGGCATGATGCGGGGCATGTGACGGCCCGTCCGACCGAGGTTTTTCGAGGCCGTCGGCTACAAGGGAGGGGTGCTGTGCGCAGGCCGGTCACAGGCGAGGTGCACGTTCACTACGGTCAGATCTACGTTGAGAGCGATCCGGACAATGCGATCCCGGACCTCTCCGAGGCGTTCGCAGGCCAGAGCGGGGGGCTGTGCGGGGCCGCAGTCCCGGGCGTGCTCTGGCTGATCACCGGGCTGCACACAGGCAACGTCGGCTTCGTCGTAGAGGTCCACGACGAAGATCCTCCGCTGGACCCGCTCTGGGAGGACGTGGTGGAGGTGTCCTTCCGCCCAGTGTCTGAACGCACCAGTTTGGTGCAGTGGGCGGGCGAGGCCGCGTGGGACCTGAATCTCGCCCGGACCGACTACCGGGTGCGGTACTGCGCCCGGCGGATGGACGAGGGACGGGAGCGGGACACCAGAGCGTCCGGGGAGCCACAGGCGGACAGCTACCTTCTGCAGTTCTGGCCCGCGCCGCCTCGTGCGGACCGCGTGGTCCGCCAGACCTCGCAGAACGCCGCCTACTGGCACCGCTACGCGCGCGAACTTCCACCGCCTCCCACACCAGAGCAGCGCGCCGAGACCGAACGCCTGGCACACCAGGCGGAGGAGCGGGCCGCCGAGGAGCGGCGACTGCACCGCGAGCAGTGGGAGTGGGGCGGACGACTGCCGAGCGAGGGGCTGCGCGGCGTCGGCGGTAATGTCCGCGGTCTGCTCCGCTTCGACAGCGACCTGGTGCACGCCCTCGACGCCGCGGGTCCGGAGGTCCAGCGTGCGGTAGCGTCGCTGGCTGCCCGGCGGGCCTGCGCGGCAGCGGGCCTGACCGACGTTCCGTGGGTCACCCGGGCGCTCACCGCGTTGACGCAGAAACGTCCGCTGCCGCCGCCGTTCGACGACACGGCCCGGCTGTGGGAGAACCTGCGGTCCGACCCGCAGGTCCCGAGGCGGTCGGTGCTCGAGGCGATACCTCCCGGGCGACCGCCATATCGCCCACCCACGCCCCCGGCGGCGGCCGAGTCGACGTGGGTCCCGGCCACGGAGTCGGAAAACGGGTCAAGGCTGCCGGGCCTCGGCCAGGCACTGGGCGCGCTCGTACCGACTGGGCCCGCCAGTCATGGCACGACACCGACAGCAGACGTGGGGCAAGGTGCTGCCGTGATAGTGCACACCTCCGGCACTCCGCGCGGACCCGAGCGAATCTCACAGCCGCACTTCGCCCTTCCTGCCGTACTGGCCGCTGCCGAGCCCGACCCGCTGAAGGCGGCACTGGACGCGGTGTGGCACGCGGTAAATACGTACGGCGAGCGCTACCCAGAGTTGCTGGAGGAAATCCGGTCGGCGTGCGTCGGGCAGCTGGGAGAGTAGGCCGGTCCTGCTGATCAACCTGGTGCGACATCAGCGGCGCGGCATGGGGACGACGCCGACGGCGTTGTCCCCATGATCTTGATCGAGGACCGAAGCGAACGTACTCAGCTCGCGGTGGAGCCGCTGGACCTCGTCGTCCTTGGCTGCCAGGACGGATAGCAGCAGCTGGTGACGTTCCTTGAGCTGCGTGAGTTCGGTGTGAGTGCGGGTGAGTTTGCCGGTGAGTCGCTGGTTGAGATCCCGCAGCCGTGCGATGCGGGCCTCACGCGGGTCGGGCTGTTGACCGGCTGCCCAGGCGGCTGCTCGCCGCTTCTCGAACTCGTCCTTGAGGTGGCCCCAGGTCCGATAGAGGGATGCGCGGGAGATGCCCGCTTCACGGACGAGCGTCTTGACGTCGCAGGCGCCGCCGGGCGGAATCTGCCCGGCCAGCAGCCGGTCGATGGCCGCGCGGATGCGCCGCTCGATCTGGTCGCGTTGCTGGTGGCTCAGTGCCATGTCATCGGGCCTTTCCGGCTGCCGTGTCGATCTCTTCGAGAACCCGCATTGACCGCTCGTGCTCGGCCCTCAGCCGGGCCTTCTCCGCGGGTGGGATCCGAGGGCTGGCCAGCAGGACGACGCCGTTGTCAGCTGTGGTCTGCCAGACGGAACGGTGAATGATGTGGTGGGTGGCCTGCGGGCAGCGGGAGCTGTCACACAGCCCGGTCAGCGGAGCTGCGGCGGACCTGGTGCCGGCGAGCTTGAGACACAGCGCCTTCGCTGGGTCCTCGAACCAGCAGTAGTTCGCCGCGGAGAGGTGCAGGACCGACGCCTTCTTCTTCAGAAGAAGCTCGATCTGCCGGTCGGTGACCACCTTCGCCGGGCCCGGCTCGTGGTCGGCCAGTTCCTTCTCGACGGCGCGGAAGGAAGCCAGCAGCGCGTCGGCTCCCGGGCCGGCGGGCATCTGTCCCTGTTCGAACTGCCGGTATGCCTCGACGGTCCGCTTGAGCTTCTCCTTCGCCTCCTCCTTCTTCCACTCGTGGTGGAAGACGGCCTGGGCGCCACCCGGCCGGCCGGCGTATCCCTCGCTGGTGGCCACCTGCAAGTGCTTGAAGTGAACCTTGGTGGCCAGCAGTCCCCCCGGGCGGGCGGCCATCTCGACAGACAGTGTCCGCCGCAGGCGGCGGGGGTGCACCGGCTCGTCGGGGATCGGCTCCAGGCCCATGCGGCGCCCGGCGGGCGAGGCGACCCACTGCCGCAGCCAGGTCATAGCCCCGTTGGACTCGAAGCCGTTGAACGCGCCGAACAACGGCTGTCCAGGCCCAGCGTCCGAAAGCTGCTCGGCCAGAGCGATAACACGTACGACTTCGTCAATGACGACCCACTCGTCGACCTCACCGCCCCATAGACGCCCCTTGACGACCCTGCTGACCAGGCGGTGCCGGGCCAGACCAGTGCCGTCGGCGTCGTCCGTGCGGCGGCAACCGACCGTCAACTCCATCAGTTCGCTGGACCGCATCCCCGTCAACGCAGCGGTGGCGACCGTGCAGGCGTGCCCGGCGATCCGGATCAAGGCATCAGAGGACCTGTTCGACAACGGCAACGACCAAGGGATCAACTCACCGGTGTCCGCGCGAGAGGCGTCGGCAGGGTCGCGACACCACACGTACTCGGTGCCGACCTCGGCGACCGCCTCCTCCAGCAGCGGCCGGGCCTGGGCGAAGAGAGACTTGTGAATGTCCCGGTGTCCCGTCGGCCGCAGCAAGTGCTGGAAGTTGGCCGTCAGCAACGGATCCTTCGGATCCCACCCCAGACGGAGTCGCTTGGTCACCTGGAAGTCCTCGATCCGCGGCAGCGGCTGCCCCGTCCGCAGATGTTCCTCGACGAGCGCGGCAAGCCGGTCGCCGTCCCGCAGATGCCTCGACCACTCGACGTTCCGCCAGGACTCGCGCTCGGCCCGCAGCTGCGCCCGCAAGTCCACGATGTGCGGTCCGAGCACGTCGACCAGGTGCAAACACGCCGTCAGCAACGGCCGCAGGACCTCGTCGCCCAAGGGCTCGGTCTTGATCACCACCTGCGGTCGGGACGGTGCCCCGGTCACGACGCGGGGCGATCGTGCGCCCCAGGGACGGAAACCGGGCCGGTGCCGGTCGGCCGACAGCAGCTCGCCGTAGTCGGTGATGTCCTGCATGGCGGAGACCACCGTCCGCAGCGAGCCGCCGGCCTTGTTCCGCAGGACAGCGCCAGTCTCCTTGTCCCGGACGACGCCGTACTCGCGCAGGAACGCCTCGCAGTGGTCCTGGGTGACCGCGGCGAGCGTGGGGATCCGGCGCTCGTGCAACCAGTTCAGCCAGAACGTGAGGTGGTAGACGCGGGCATAGATGGTGCGGGGGTGCCGCGGGAGCCGGCGGGCCCTGGGCAAGGCGAGGACACGCTCGTCCTGGGTGGCGATCCAGGCCAGGGCGAGTTCCTTGGCGACCACGCGCCAGGGCCGGTGGGTGATCCGGTCGAACAGCACGTTCTTCTCCGTCACCTTCATCTGCACCGGTGCATCGGCCCAGCCGACGAACGACCACACGTCGTCCTCAAAGCGCGGCCGCGGGCAGTCGCCCAGCCAGTTCAGGCGGGCAGTGGCGGCGATGTCGGCGCCGGCGAACACCGACCCGAGCGCAGGCTCGACAGAGACAGGAAGCAGGCTCACGACGTGATCTCCTCGGCTCGCAGCGGCAGCTCGGCGTCCTCGTCACCGACGTCGCGCTGTGCGGCGGCGAGGGCGGCCTTCTCGAACCGCGGCAGGATGTCCGCCGACAGACGGCGGGCGTAGGGGGCGAAGACGGCGGCGAACTGCTCGCGCGGCATCTGGCGGAACTGCCGCGCGAAGAAGGCCTTCAGCCGCAGCAGATTCGGCAGGTGACGCGGGGCGAACAGCGCCAGCGGGCAGAGCAGGCAGACCCAGGGCCGGGCCGGACACGGCTGCCCCTTCGGCCCATGCAGGCCGGCGAAGTGGTCGGCGCAGGCCCCGCTGAACACGTCCCGCTCACCGGACAGCAACTCGGCCAAGGCGCCCTCGGCCAGCCCGAGGCGGCATGCTTCCTCCGGCAGCCCGACAGCGCTGGCCGCCTCGTCGACGACCATCGGGGCACTCGCGCGCCGCAGCAGGTCGCCCTGCGCATCCCGGGCGATCTCCTCGACCACCGCCTTCTGCGCCGGGGTCGCGGCCGACAGGTAGTGATCACCCTCGACCTGCGGCGAGTGGTTCGGATCGACCGTCGCCCGCAGGGACCACTGCCGCTGACCCCGCTGCGCGATGAACGTCGTCCGCAGCCGCCGACGGTCGATGCGCAACAGATGGCCGTCATCCCCGCGCAGATCATGGGCCTTGACCCAGCCGCGCATCATGTACTCCTCGAAGGCCGCGGGGGCCAGTCGGCCCTGCCGCGTCACCAGCCACACGTGCTCGGCCAGCTCGGCCGGGGCATACCTGCGCAGCAGGGCGCTGTGCTGCAGCCACTGCTCCAGCAGCCGTGACGCCCGCGACGACAACACCACGCTCTCGTCCGCCGTGCGGCCCTTGGCGTAGGACAGCAGCGTCGCCTGCCGCCCGGTCCAGCGGATCCCGGACACCTGAAGGCCACTCAGCCCGTCCGGGACGATGCCGGTCCAGGCCGCCAGCAGCAGCATGTAGGGAATCGCGTCCTTGTGGGACGGGAACAGCGCCGCCCTGGCCCGCTCGATGCCCCGGTGCCGCCCGGTGAACGTCCTCGGCGTCAAGCTCAGGTGAGCGGCGACCTCCGTCCGCGTCACCGGGCCCATCCGCAGCATCAGCCAGGCTCCGTTCACCTCGCCCCAGCCGCCGACTGCCGGATCCTGCCCGCCCTCGGCGAGCGTGACCATCGCCCGCTGTGCCTCCCCCAGGCGGCGTACCTCCTGCCTGCAGAGGTCGATCAGCCGGTTCCACTCAGCCGGCGCGTAGGGCGGAAGCGGTCCGTTGACGGTGGGGCGCGTGTAGTTCTTGCCGAACACCATCTGCCGCACCGATTCGGGCAGCACCTGATGCCGGGTGTCCAAGGCTCGCAGGATCGTGCGGGTGCGGTATTCGATCAAGTAGTGCGAGCGCAGCCAGAACGCCCCGAGCACGGCTCGGGTCAGCTCCGTCGCCGAACCGGTGAAGCCGTCCTCGGCCAGTTCGCGGACCATCCGCCGCAGGGTGTAGGTGAAGCTCTTCACCGTGGTCAGCTTGGCGAGCGGTCCGTGGGGATGGATCGAGGCGGCAAGGCCCTCGGCCAGATCGGCCGCCAGCGCCGGGTTGGGCAGGTCACCGATGACGATGACCGTTGACGTCCCGCCGGGCAGGGACAGCTTCAGCGCGAGCGGATCGCGCAGGACTTCGGCCGGCATCAGAACTCCTCGGCGAACTCAGCGTCGGCCTCGGCGAGCGTGGCCGCATCGACGACAGCGCGAGTCCGTTCCCAGGCCGCGCGGTAGATCCGGTGGACATCCAGACGCTTGAGGTAAACCTCCGTGGTGACCACGCTGGAGTGTCCGAGCAGATCCCGCAGGATCAGCAGCGGATCGGCTTTCAGCAGGTAGAGCGCGAGCCCGGACGTATCTCCGGTCGCCGCCGCGAGCTGGGCGGCCTGCCGGTAGTGGCCCTCCACCAGCTTCTCCAGGGTGGCCATGGCGAAGGTGTGCCGGCACCGGTGCGGCGCGACGTCGGGGAACCGCGGCTCGAAGCGCTCACGGATCCGGCGGGCCGTGCGGCGAAACAGCGTGCCCCAATCCACAAACGGCCGCCCGTCGTAGCTCAGCGCCAGCAGCAGCGACCCGCCCTGCGGATCGACCAGCCGCAGCCGTTCCTCCGGCCGAAGCGCCGCCCAGCGTGTGCGCCGGCCGTTGACCCGGCCGCCGTAGAAGTCCGCCTCCTCCACCACCAGCGGCCTCCTCGGCCGCCACGGCCCTTGCGACATCTTCCTGTCCAGGTCGATGTAGGAGTGCACCGCCGCCAGCGAGGCGTAGTCGATCCACGTCGTGCGGAACTTCCGCCCCTTGGCCGCCAGCTCCGGGACCACCCACGGGATCGGCACCTCGGGCGGCTCAGCGGGCAGCGGCGGAACCTCATGAACCAGCAGGTGGCTGAACTCCCGGCTCCGCATCCCGGTGCCCAGCACCAGCCCGCCCATCGCCGCGTTCCGGCCCGGGAACCGGCCGCGGAACGTCGCGTCCTCCAGCCCATCTGGGCCCAGCCCGGCCAGGCCGTAGCGGAACAGACCGGCGAAGTCAGACTCCAAATACTGCACCTTCACGTGCGGCTTCGGCCGCCGCAGCCGGGCCCGGTTGCGGCGGGTCTCCACCAGCCGGCCCTGCACCATCCGCTTGCCCGTGGCCACCGTGAACGGCACCGCCGCGGCCAGGCCCTCGCTCTCGGCCCAGTCGTAGAACCGGCTCAACGCCGTGACCTGCAACTCCCACGACGAGAACTCCAACCGCTCATCCAACGGCCCCGACAACCGGCGGTCCGCGTACGTAGCGAGCGCGGTCACCAGCTCCTGCCGCGTACCGAACACCGCGACACGGTGCCGGCGCAGATGCGTAAGCCAGTCTCGGGCCGCCAGCGCGTACGCCCGCCACGAATTCGGCGACGGCGCCCCGCTCGACGGCAGCGTACGAAGCCAGGCGTTCACCGCCCGCGTCGCCCGCGGGCCGCCCTCGTCCTCGAACAGGAAGTCGTCGTCGAACAGCACCGGCATCCGCTCAGGGATCAACGGCTCGCCATCGAGTCCCCAGGACTGCCAGCCCTCGGCAGAGAAGAAGTGCACCAACACGCGGCGGGACGGTACGTCCGCGACACGACCCTCATCAACTGCTAATGCCACGTCCGAACAACGGGAGTTGAGGAATGTGAGACACGCCAAGAAAGCAGCGACAAACGTCGTGCAAGTCTCGTGCGATGCGGGCCCGTTCGGTGACCACCGCTTGCCGGGCGTTGCGCTCCTGCTCGGCCCTGAGACGCTGATTGAGGTCACGCAGGCGTACGGTGTCGGCATCGATCCTGCGCCTGCCGTACCCCAGGGTCCAGGCAAGGGTGAAGAAGAAGACGAACGTCGTGGCGCTGATCGGCTCCAGCGACCCGAGACGCGGGCTCTGCCAGTGCCCGGTGAGGACGTCGGCGGCGGTGGCCGACGCGAGGCACAGCAGCGTCCCCGGCAGGCTCGCCGAGGCCGTCGCGTAGCGGGCCACGCCATACACGCCGATCATGAGCAGGAACGGGCCGGGTATCCGGCCGTGGATCGGGCTGAGTATCTGGAAGACCACGTAGAGAACGGTCATCGCCGCCAGGACGGCGCATGGACGTGTCCGCCTCCACAGCAGCGGAGCCGTCTGCATGCCCCACAGGGCCACTCCCCAGCCGTCCGGCTCCGGTGTGCGATCCAGCACCGTGGCCACATCGAACAGCGTGATGCCACCGCCCAGAACCACATCCGTCAGACGCGGCCGGTCGGCTGCCCATCGCCGCACGGCTCGTGGCGCGGCATACATGAGAGTGCTCATTTCGGTTCGTCAGGTTAGAGGAAGACGGGGGCTCGGCGGATCGTTCGTCAGGGGTGCATCGAAAGTTGCGCGGCCGCCCGGGAGATCGCCATAGGGGCCGAGGCGCTGGCGCGTGCGCCCTCCTAGCGTCTGTTCCATGACGAACTTCCCGGTGTCAATCCCCCCTGTCGGGCGGACCAGTCCGACGGCAGGGCCTCAGCGCGGCGCGACGAACGTGAGCAACGCTCCGAAGAATCAGAGAGGTTCGGCGCCCGCCGTGCGGCCTCTCCTCCTGCTGCTCGGCACCGGAACGATGCTGTTCGCGGTGGGCGGCCGGTGGGACATCGCTGCCGCGGCCTGGATCTTCCCCGTGCTCCTGCTGCGCTTCACCCGCCTCGGCCGCGCATGGACCGGAGCGTTGTGGATCTGGCCGGCGCACATCGCCGCCGCCGTCTTCTGGATCCAGGAGTCGGCGATCGGCCTCAACCCCGTGACCGCGGCGGGCGCGGCTGCCCTCGCCGCCTTGCAGACGCTTCCGTTCCTGGCCGACAGACTGCTGGTCAACCGGCTGCGTCCCGCGGTGGCGGCCCTGGCCTTCCCCGCTGCTGTCGCGGGCGGCGAGTTCCTGATCACCGTGCTGTCGCCATTCGGGACGGCCTACGGTTCGCTGGCCGTCACCCAGTACGGTGACCTCCCGCTCCTGCAGATCATCTCGGTCACCGGCTCGTGGGGGATCGGATTCCTGATCGCGTACTTCGCCAGCACCGTCAACCGGATCTGGGAACAGCCTTCGTGGCGCGACGGCTTGGTCTGCGGGGCTGTCCTGCTGACCGTCGTACTCACGGGCAGTGCCCGGCTCGCCTTCAGTCCGTCCACGAGAACGACCGTCCGGATCGCCGGGGTGAGCCCTGACCGGACCGTGACCGATCACCTCAAGACCACGCTCGGTCGGATCACCGGCGGGTCGGCAGGTATCGCCGCCGCTCCCGCTTCGGCAGTGGAGCCCGCGATGACCGCCGTCGAGAACGACCTGCTCGCCTCCACCCGACGCGAGGCCGCCGCCGGAGCGAAGATCGTGGTCTGGCCCGAGGAGGGCGTCAAGACCCAGGAGACCCACGAGTCCGCTGCCATCGCGAACGCGCAGGAGCAGGCCCGTCGGTCAGGGGTCTATCTGGAGATCGGTCTCCGTGTCTACAGTACGACCGCCCCCGCCTACGGCAGGGACGAGGCGATCCTCATCGACCCTGCCGGAAAGGTGCTGTGGACCTATCAGAAGGCGCATCCCATCCCCGGCTCGGAGAAGTTCACCCCCGGTGACGGCCACGTGCCCGTCGCCGTCACCCCGTACGGCCGTATCGCCAACGTCATCTGCTACGACGCCGACTTCCCCGCCATGATGCGGACCAGGGCCGACATCATGCTCGTTCCCTCCCACGACTGGAAGGCGTACGGCGGCGCGCACACCATGAAGGCGAGCCTGCGAGCCATCGAGGGCGGCTACTCGATGGTGCGTCAGGACGCGGAGGGCGTCTCGACCGCTTACGACAACAAGGGCCGGGCCCTTGCCACCACCGACTACTTCACAACCGGCCGACAGACCATTGTGGCCTACGTGCCCACGCGCGGCGGCACCACTGTCTACGACCGGATCGGTGATCTCTTCGCCTGGCTCTGCCTGGCCGGAGTCGCCGCGCTCACCGTCATGGCTCTGACGCGTAAATACCGACCCGTATGGGCAAAACCGCAGGTAGCTGACCTCGCCTCCTGCGTTGTCGCCCCGCGACGCGGTGTTGATCAAGGGCTACGGGGTGTTCGACGCGCCCATTTACCTGCCCCACGGCGGGCGGCGAAGCCGCCCTGGATCGCTGACCTGCCCCTGGCGCCCCGCATCCGCCGGGCCGAAAGGCTCTGACCGTGTTGACGGAATGGAATGGCGACAACCCGACCGCCGCTGAGGAGTCGGACCTGGACAGCGCGCTGGTCTCGGTGCCGCTCGCCTCCCCCGTCCGGTGGCCGAGACCAGATCGTCCGCGGCTTACGAGCACGAGCCCCCGCCTGAGCCGAAGGCCGGTGCCAGCTGCTCACTTCGGCACTGATTCGCCGGGCGGAGGGGTGATCGGGAGCCCCTCCCCCAGGTTCGACGGCGACTGGGGCACAGCGATCTCCTTATAAGTAGGCGAGCACGTCGGCTGGTTCGGTCGCCCGAAGGGAACGCCGTTCGCAGACGCCTCGCCGGAAGTTGTTCCACCCGTTCACCAGATGCTCTGCGTCGCCGAGCGAGGCGGGCCCGGGGTGCGCCGCCGGCTGCCGGATGTGAGATCCGTGTCTGCCGGACGCAGTGTCTCTCACCGATCGCGCAGAAACACGCCCAACTCGTGAGCCGGCGCACTCACCTCGAACCAACGATGGCGGTGCGCTTGGGGCGGGTAGCGGGATCACTCCTGGACGGAGGCCATGCCCATCGGAGCGTAGCGGCCTCCTGCCGCGGCTCCGACCGGAATCGCGGCGCTCGGCGCGGCGATGGTCACGGGGCCGAGTTCGATGGCGGCGGCGACGTTCTGCTCGAACCAGGCGCGCCGCTTCGTTCCGGGGACGGCCGTGACTCCGTCTTGGGCGAGCACCCAGGCGAGGGCGAGTTGACCAGTCGTCACGCCGAGGTCGGCTGCCGTCTCAACGATCCGGTCGAGAGGCGACAGGTTCTGTTCCAGGTTCGCGTCGGCGAAGCGCGGGGAGGTGCGACGGAAGTCGTGGAGCGGCAGGTAGTGCACCGATCGCACGGCCCCGGTGAGGAAGCCGCGGCCGAGCGGCGCGTACGCGACGAAACCGATGCCCAGTTCACGGACCCGTGTCGAGCACGCCGTTGACCTCGACGTTGCGGCTGAACAACGAGTATTCGGTCTGCACCGCCGACAGAGGCGCCACTGTGTGCGCTGCCCGGATACTCGCCGGGCACGCCTCGCTGATACCGAGGTACCGCAGCTTTCCCTCTACCACCAGATCAGCGAGGACGCCGAATGTCTCCTCGGCCGGGAGTTCCGGGTCACCGGCCACGGCGTAGTTCATCCGGATCTCGCCGAGGTCGACTGTCTGTTCCGGGTAGCCGTGCGACACGTAGATCTCGGCGTGGTCGGCGGCCTCCAGGTAACTCCCTCGGCAGCTCATCGGGCGACCGCCCCGACGAGGTCGGCGGTCACGTCCCAGAGCCGGCCGGCCATGGCCGGGTCGAGACCGGCCTTGCCCTGCCGGCGGACGGCCGGGGAGCCCCGGAAGCCGCCCAGGCCGTCCGGCCCGACGTACGAGTTGCCGGGAACGTCCTGGGTGGCGGCGTAGAGCAGCGACAGCGCTCCGCGCTCCGGGGCGTTGGTGAGGAACGTGAACCGGTTGATGACGTTCGACCGGGAGTGGGCCGCCAGCGTGGTGCGGGCGATACCCGGGCTCGCGAGCACCGAGCGTACGGGGCTGCCGGCGGCGGTCAGTCGGCGCTGCAGCTCCAGCGAGAACAGGACGACGGCGAGCTTCGAGGCCTCGTAGGCACGCATCCCGTTGTGCTTGCGCGTCCGCCAGTCGAGGTCGTCCAGGTCGATCTTGCCCTGCTTGTGCAGTTCGCTGGTGACGTGCACGACTCGGTCGGTGATGTGCTCGAGCAGCGAGTTGGTCAGCAGGAAGGGGCCGGTGTAGTTGGTGGTGGTCTGCAGGTCGAGGCCGTCGGCGGTGCGCGCGGCGGGGATGTCCATGACGCCGGCGTTGTTGATCAGGATGCCGATGTCGCCGGACCAGGAGTCGGCGAAGGCGCGCACCGAGGTCAGATCCGACACGTCGAGCGGTCGGATGTCGAAGGTGCCGGGCAGGTCGGCGACGGCGCGGCGACCCTTGTCGGTGTCGCGTACCGCCAGTACGACGTGGGCACCTGCACGAGCGAGCTCGCGTGCCGTGATCAGGCCGAGGCCACGGCCGGCACCGGTGATCACCGCCGTCCGGCCGGTCAGGTCCGGGAGGTCGTTCGCTGTCCAACTGGTCATGGTCGTCATGGGCCTTGGCTCCGTGGTTCGTGGTTCGCGGTTCGCGGTTTCGGGTTCGCGGCGACCGGTGATCGCATCGCCAGTGAACTCGCCGCACCACGGGCGCTGGAAGGCCACGCGCAACCACTGACTGGCAGGTCGTGGATAAGCCGCGCCGGATGGCCAACGATGGGGACCATGGACCATACGTTCGACCGCTCATCGCTGGGTGCCTTCCTGCGCACCCGCCGTACGGCGCTGCAACCGGAGGACGTCGGGTTGCGCCGCGGACAACGCCGACGTGCTCCGGGCCTGCGCCGCGAGGAAGTGGCGGAGCTGTGCACCATGTCCGCCGACTACTTCGCCCGGCTGGAGCGCGGCGACGGGCCACAACCCTCCGAGCAGATGGTCGCCGCCATCGCCCGCGGCCTGCGGCTGACCCCGGACGAGCGCGATCACCTGTTCGCGCTCGCCGGCTACCGCACCGCCCGCCGTGACCTGCGGCTTCAGCACGTGAGCCCCGGGCTGATGCGGGTCATGGACGGCTTGGCCGGCAGCACCGCGCAGGTCATGGGCCCGCTGGGCGAGACGTTGCTGCAGACGCCGTCCGCGGTGGCACTGCTCGGCGAGCAGACCCAGTACACCGGCAACGCCCGCAGCGCGACGTACCGTTGGTTCACCGATCCGGCCGCCCGCGAGCGGTACCACCCCGAGCAGTACGACGACAACAGCCGGACCAACGCCGCGCTGCTGCGCGCGGCTGTCACCCGGGACGGGCCCGGCTCCCCCGCGGCGGACCTGGCGGACATCCTGCTGCGCACCAGCGACGAGTTCGCCCGGTTGTGGGAACGCCACGAGGTGGGGCTGCGGTGGAGCGAGACCAAACGGTTCGTCCACCCCCAGGTCGGACAGCTGGACCTCTACTGCCAACTCCTGCTCGAGCCCGACCAGGGCCAGTCGCTTCTCATATTCACCGCCACCCCGGGCACGGAAAGCCACGAGAAACTCGCCCTGCTCACCGTGCTGGGCACCGACCAATTCGCCGCCGACACCGAGTGACGCCACCCGCGGCGTAGGCGACACCCCCTCGGAACGGATCCGACCGAACCGGTTCGTCACGCTGCCGGGCCGGTTTGTGGAGTCGCCGCACACTGAGGTGAGTTCGATGCCGCGACTTCTGCCGAGCCGGCTGACAAACAGCTTTCCAAGCCGTCGCCGGACTGCTCTCACGCCAGCAGACCATCGCTCTCTCCCGTGGCCTTCGAGCGTGAACACCGTCAGGGCCCCAGGCCTCGACGTGCCACGACCAACCGCGCACGAGATCGCAAGGGCTGTCCCGTGACTTTCGGCGTAACCGTCGGTCACGGGGGAGATGATCTCGCTGTGGCCGGTGTGATCACGGCGTCGGGGCGCGTGCAAAAACCCCTGTGCGCCGACCCGCACACCTCTGCGATCATCCCCGAATGGCGCACAGTCTCGAATCGCTGGTCATCCGGCACGCCTACCGCCTTTCCTCCCCCAAGGGCTCCGCCGGGGAAGGAGCCACCGCCGCACGACAGTTCGACGCGGCGCTGACATCCGTGGGCTTCAAGCTCTCGGCGGAGCTGCTGGAGCGGCTGTCGGGGCTGTCCGAGGCCGCGGTCCTGCACACTGCCAGGCGGACGCTGCGCACCGTGAGCGAGATGGTGGGCGACCATGTCCGGCACAACTCGTACTTCATCGACTTTCCGGCAAACGTGCCGGACACCGAAGAGTTCTGGATGCGGTGTGTGACGAAGGCGCTCGGCGACGACAAGTCGCGCGAGAACGTGCTGACGCAGCTGGCACACGGGGTGCTGGACCTCCTCAGCCTCCCCACGTACGGCCGTTACCAGCACACCTACGAGGAGATGCTCGCGGCGCAGGACGAACTGATCGCCTCGGCGGGCGACCAGGTGACCGTCCTGCACCTCGGGCGGGACCTGGACGACGAACTGACGGACCTGTACCTGGCCTTGGCGGGCAGCACGACGCCACTGGGCGAGGACCACCTGCGCGACCTCAAGACCCTCGCCGAGCGGTGCGCGCGCGGCCCCCAGCCGGAGTCGATCCCGGTCCGGGAGAACCGGGCGGTCGTCAACGAGGCTCGTCTCGCTGTCGGCGCGGACCTCCTGCTGGACACCGTCATCGACGTGCTGCGGCTGGCCTGCGCGCTTTCGGACGGCGACGTGACGCTGCAGGAGCCGACCCGGTTTCGGGCACTCTCGCGGCCGACCCGCCGTGCGCTGCTGGCAGGCCTCGACGCCGTGGTCGCGGCGAACCCCGCCAAGCTGGCCGATGTGCACGCGCACCGCGAGCCTTTCAAGCGGCTCGGTGAGCGTCTCCACCCGCACGAGTACCCGCGCTGGCCGCACGCCGCCGATGTATTCGCCGTAGCGCGGGGCGAGAAGGAGGCGCGGTCCTTCGACAGCCGTGTCGAGAAGCTGCTCGACGAGTTCGACGTCCTCGGTGCGGTGCAGTTGTTGAAGTCCTCTCCCGGCAAGCTGTTCCGCGCCTTGGACCTCCTGCTGCGCATCGCCGCCGACCAGGAGGAGCGGGACGCGGTGGTGGCCGCCGCGGTGCGGGTCGCTCCCGAAGTCTCCGGCCGGGTAGTGCTTTCGGTCCGCGAGCACTTCCACAACCGGGAGCGAGAGACCGGCGCACCCCGCATCTTCGTCAATCGCCGGGGCCGCGCCTGGGTGACCCCCGACTACCGGCCGACCATCCCGGCCGCCGACCGCGATCGTCTGATCGCCGCCCTCGACGCCGAGATGCGCCGCAGGCTCCCGGCGCCGGACCGGCTTCTGCTCGACCCCGATGTCCTCGACGTGGCGCTCCCGCTCAGCGGCAGGGCGACCGCGGCCGGATTCGGCGTACTGCCGCGAGGTTCGGTCTCGGCGGTCGACGGCGAACAGCTGCGCTTCTTCGTGTACTGGAAGCAGACCGAGAACCGGACCGACTACGACCTCTCGGCGCTGCTCCTCCACGCCGACTACAGCACCGACTCCTGGCTCTCCTACACCTCCCTCAAGGCTGTCGGCGGACAGCACTCGGGCGATGTCACCGAGGCGCCCGACGGGGCCTCGGAATTCATCAACCTGTCCCTGGACCGGGTACGCAGCACATTCATCGTTCCGCAGGTCAACATCTACGCCGGCGAGAGCTTCGAGGAGGTCGAGGAGTCGTTCTTCGGTTTCATGCTGCGCGACGGTGAGCAGAAGGGCCGGCCGTTCGAGCCTCGCACGGTGCGGATGAAGTCGGAGCTTCGCGGGGTGGGTCGGGTGGCGCTGCCGCTGGTGTTTCGCCGCGAGGACGACGGCCGGTGGCGCGCGAAGTGGCTGCACCTGTATCTGAAGGGCATCTCGTCGGCCAACCGGGTCGAGGAGAACCAGGTGTCAGTGTCCAAGGTGGTGCGCGCCATCGCAGAGCGCGAGTATCTGACGGTGCGGTACCTGATCGACCTGATGTCCGACGACTCCACGGCCGTGGATCTGTGGAACGGCGAGCCGGTCCCGGACGAGCCCGTGATGTACATCGGTCTCGAACGCCCCGAAGGGCTGCACCCGGACTCCCGAGTCATCACCCTCGAAAATCTGCGCGACTTGATCCCGGGCTGAGTGCTAGCGTTGCCCACGGCGAGGCCATGAAGGGGCTTCCTTCTCAATTCCTCTCCTGAAACAAGTTCTTTCGCTTTCCTCGCCGTCGGCTTCGACTGGGAGGCGCCCGCGCGGCGCCTCCCAGTTTTCGTGTGCGCCGATGGTCATCACCCCCGAAAACGCAAACGACTTGATCCCGAGCCGACTGATAGCATTGCCTGCGGCGAGGCCATGAAAGGGCTTCCTTCTCCTCCGCCGTGAAAGCGGCTTAAATGCAATAATTCCCTTCGCTTTCCTCGCCCTTGGCATCTCTCCGGGCGGCGCCCGCGCTCACCGCGCGAACGCCGCCCGAGCCGTTTTCAGGGCCTGTTCCGCGTAGCCACGTCCGAACGGCACGGCGCGCACCAGCAACGGGAAGAGCCGGCGCAGACCGACACGGCCCGCCCGGCCGGCGGCGACGGGTGCCGCCCGCTAGGGCGTGTCAGCCTGCAGGTCGAGCCATGGGCACCGATCACTGGATGCGTCCGGGTGAGGAGTTCACCGTCGTGACCGAGACAGAGCCCGTGGAGTCGCCGTTCAACGTGGTCGCCCACGATCAGGGCATCACCACGTGGCGACCGGCCGAGGACGGTTCTTGAGGCCGTCAGAACTTCCGGGCTGTGGCCACGAGGTTCGACAAACGCGCCTAAATCTTCCACGGCACCGTCATCGTCCCCTCGATCCGACTCCGGCTCCGCTCATGATCCGCAACTGGCTAGTCGTCCGAGCCGGTAGCCGACGGCGGTACCTCGACGACGAAGAACAGGAAGCAGGTTTTGGTCGACAGGTCATGGAAGCCGTCGGGGAACAGCTCACGGGCGGCCGGGTCGGGCTGCGGCTCGCTGATGACGGCAAGGCGGAATCCGGCGGTGGTGAAGGCATCGGTCATCGCGTGCAATGGCTTGCGCCAGAACCTCATCGGGACGGACTGCCCGTTGAACGTCCAGTCGAAGGTATAACTGGTGGTCGCAAAGTAGTCGGGCCGAGGATCCTGGAACGTGTAGGCCACGAAAGGGTGTTCCACCGACGCGATCAGTCGGCCGCCGGGCCTGAGCACTCGCCGCAACTCGGCCAGTGCCGGCCCCCAGTCCTCCAGGTAGTGCAGCACCAGCGACGCGACCACGTCGTCGAACGCACCGTCGTCAAACGGCAGGTGGTCGCTCAGGTCGGCCACGTGCAGGGCTACGTCGTCACCGAGCCGCCGCCTTGCCAACGCCAGCATCCCGGCGCTGGCGTCGATGCCGGTGACGACTGCACCGCGGTCGCGCAGTGCAGCGGACAGGGGGCCCGAGCCGCAACCGGCGTCCAGAATCCGGCGGCCGGCCACGTCTCCGGCGAGGGCCAACATCGCGGGCCGCGCGTAGTACGCGTTCACGAGGTTGTTCTCGGTTTCCGCCGAGTACGCCTCGGCGAAACTGTCGTAGTCATTCGCCTGGGCCCGATCTGCAGGCTGGGCGAAGCTCTCGGGCACGTCGGTCACGCGTTCCATCGTCGCAGCCTAGTAGTCACATGATCCGCCGGACAGGCCCGAGTGCGCCGATCGGGAGTTCCAAGCCGGGAGCGCTGATCGGCGTGGCTTGCGCGCGTAGCGACGGTGCAGGCGTCGGCAGCCGGTGAGCCAGGCGATGGTGCGTTCGTCGACCCAGCGGTGTCTGCCCAGGCGCGTGGAGTTCTCGATGTCGCGGTGAGCGATGCGAGGGACGATGCCCCGCCGTGCGTAACCAGTCGCAGGTGGAGGTGGTCGTACCCCTTGTCCGCGTGCAGCTTGACCGGGCGTCGGCGTCGTGAGATGTCTCGCGAGAAACAGGCTGAAGCGCCTGAGAGGCCAGCTCGATGTGCTGGCCCCTCAGGCGCGTCCGGCTCTGGGGGCACGGCTTTGCAGCACGCGCGACGGGTGGGCGTTCGCACGTCGTTCGCGCGGCTGCGGAACGCGAGCGCCCAGCCCCCGCCTCTGTCGTGGTTAAGGCGTCACGACCTTGCCGCCGAAGGTCACGGCGAGGTGTCCGTCCGAGGCGAAGGACCAGCCCAGGGCGCCGCTATAGGAGGAGCAGCGGGAACCGTTCGTGCCGGTCCAGAACTGGTTCGAGTTGTCGGCGTCGCCGACGGTCTTGTCGTTCGAGCCGCTGACGCTGAAGCGGCACGAGGTGTTGGTCCGGAAGACCGAAGTGCCCACGTCGAAGGAGAAATTGCGTTGCGCGTTGTCGATGCTCGCGTTGTTCGAGATCGTCATCTTGCCCGGGTTGCTGTTGTACGTGAATCCGTGGTGACCGTTGCCGTAGGCGATGTCGTGCTGGACCACATGGTTGACCGCGATGTCGTCGCCGCCGAGCTTGTAGCCGTTGCGGTCGCCGTTGGAGTTCACGGTGCCGTCGCTCAGAGTCCCGTTCTTGTAGGACAGGGAGTACTCGATGGTCACCGGGCCGATCGCGCCGGTGTCGGTCTTCGTGTACAGGTCCCAGCCGTCGTCAATGTTGTTGTGGGAGACGTCGTAACGGAAGACGTTCCCGGTGCCGGTGGTGAGCTTCGCGGCGAAGCCGTCGGCGTCCTCGCCGTCGGAGTCGGCGTTGTCGTGCGACTCCGAGCTCACGATCAGGTTGTTCGACGGCCACTGGCTGCTGGGGGTGCTGGAGGAGATCCGGCCCAGCTGCAGTCCCGTGTCGCGGTTGTACGCGGTTACCGTCCGCTCGATGACGTTGTTGCTGCCGCCGACGTAGATGCCGTTGTCGCCGGCGCGTTGGACAGTGATGCCGTACAGATGCCAGTAGTTGGCGTTCAGTTGCAGCCCACGGTTCGACGAGCTTTCGCTCTGCGCCGAGAAGTTCAGCACCGGGGTCTCGCCGGGGTAGGCGGACAGGGTGGTGCGGGCGCTCGAGGTGCCGTTGCTGCCCGCCGGGATCGTGATCGTCGAGGAGTAGTTGTAGGTCCCGCCGCGCAGGTAGATGGTGCCGCCGGATGCGATGCGGCTGATCGCCGTGGCGAGCGTCGTCGGGGCGGACTGCGTGCCGGCCGCGCCGTCGGTGCCGCTCGGCGACACGTACTGGGTGGTACTCGCGGCCTGGGCCGGGGTGCCGGACAGCGCGACGAGCGCGCCGGCCAGCAGGCTGACACACGCGATGACGGGTCTCACTTGCATCGTTCTGCCTCCAGGTTCGTCCGTGACCAGGGGTGCCGTGCAAGAGAAAGCGCTTTCTCACGTCTCGCAGAGGACCGTAAGCGCTTGCTATGGACGCGTCAATAGATGGGTACGTGATTCTTATTCATGCTTGCGAACAGTCGTCGGTACATCGGGATGGGCCGACCGGGCGCGCAGGGTCCCTGTGGAGCCCACACCTGAGGGAATGAGAGCGGCTCCACGACCACGCTCGCTTCCCCCGGCGCCTCCCGAACGGGAGCCTGCCCGACCGTCTCGCCCGGCGCGACCTCGCCGGACAGGACGCCGTCCGGTGCACGACGACGGATCAACAGCACGCCATCAGCGTGCACCTGGGATCACCGCGAAGCGGCGATGGAGGCCCCACAAGTTCCCGAGGGTCTCCGCCCGCAGCATCGAGTCGACCCGCGGCGTGTCGCCGACCAGGTGGCGGTGGCGGTCAACAAGGGCGGCAACACCCCTGCCGCCGTCGCGAAGTTGATCACCGCGACCGCGACAGACGCCAAGCCGAAACTACGCCACGCCGCCGGCCCGACCGCTCGACGCGTCAGCACAGCGCGCCGCATCGTTCCCGCCCGGGCCTTCGACCAGCTGATCCGGAAGGCCGACAAGGCCGCCGACCGACACTCGCGCCCAACCCGCGAGAACCCCGGTCTGACCCGCGCGAGCCCCGAGTACACCCACCAGAGGGAAGGACAACATGACCACGTATCTGGCCGACAAGGCCGAAGACCGCTCATCTGGCCAACTAGCGTGCTCAGTCACATGCACACCCTCCACGACCAGCCTGGCTGCTCGCTCGGCGTGTTCGTCCCAGCCGGTCTGCACACGGCAACCGCACAACGCCGTCACCTCGACCGCCTCGCGCAGGCGGGGCCGACCTGTTCGAGCTCGGCCTGGTCACCGAGGACGCCTTCCTCGACGGACCCGTCATCCGGGCCGCATACCACCGCGCCCTGCGAAGCAGGAACGCCCTTGATGCCGCCGTCCGCGCCATCGAGCAGACCGCCCGCCTCAGGCCGACCGTCGCCATGACCTACTGTGAGCCCGTCAGCCGCGACGCCCCCCGAGCACCTGGCCCGCCTGTTCGCCTACGCCGGCGCCGCCGGGGTGATGGTCGTCGACCTCCCCGACCACCAGACGGCCCGCTGACAGGCCGCCGCGCGGGACACGGGCCTTCGCACCCCACGCCACATCGCGCGAACCACCCCCGACCGACCTCCCGGCCGCGGTCCCCGACGCGTCCGGATGGCTCTACGCGCCCGCCGGCACGGCCCCAACCGGCTACCGGGGCCCGCTCGACATCCCGGCGGTCGCCGCCTTCACCCAGTGCCTTCGCGCCGCGAGCCCACTGCCCGTGGTCTTGGGAGTGGGGATCTCCCACCCGGCCCTCACCGCACGCGTCGCCCCGCTGGTGGACGCCGTCGTCATCGGCACCCCCATCGTCCGCGCGCTGGCCACCGCTCCCCGGTCAAGCCCCCGATGTGACCGCCACGTTCGCCCAGACCCTGCGCCCGACTACCCTCACGGAGGCCCGTGCCTGATCGCCCCGCCCCGGCCGAGGCCCTCGACCGGATCACCGCCGATGCCCTTGCCCTTCGCCGGGCCCTGCGCACCAACGCCACCAACCACGCGCACGCACTGGCTGCGCTGATCACCGACGCCCAAGACCTCGCCGGCACCACCCTGTGGCTGTTCCTCGACCTCGCACAGCACACGCCGCGCACGTCTGCAGATCTGCTGCTCCTCGACCGCGTCGCACAGATCGCTCCACGACCCGCCCTTGACCGTCGGACGGCAGCTAGTGCCGCAACAGGCAACGTTCGCCCCGTCGCGACGCCCGGCACGCACTCTCGCCGCACCGGCCGAAAGCCCAAGTACGTCCAGTACGAGG